>CAMVRS010000039.1 GCA_947169935.1 uncultured Lachnospiraceae bacterium | reverse complement strand
ACGTATGGGAACCGTCTCCGAAGGATCCAGTACAGCCTTGTCTTTTCCTCTGCTCTTCTCTACGAATCCCAGAAGGAAAGCCAGCTCCAGCATCAGCATGGACAGAACCAGGGTACAAACCGTAACCGTCATGACCAGTTCCTTGATGATATCTCCCCGCCTTGCATTAAGAGCATCAAGACTCTGTCCAACCTCCAGCACGGCTACTATATCACCGGCTTTATCTCTTATGGGAAGCACAACGTATGACCACGCTCCGTACGCGCTATTCTCGGAGAACGAAAGGACCTCGCCTTCCGTAATGGTCGTATGATACGGTTCATCTTCATAACCTGCCACAGGATACAGTATGGACTGGGTATCCTCATAATCCATTATGGAAGAGAGATAATCACCGTTACGGCGATAGATAACGTAATAATAGTATTCGCCGTTGTCATAGCTTTCAGCTGTCTTCTCATCTATAACGGTCTTGATCGTATCAAAATCTTCATTGTGATACTCATCAGGCGAATCCAGTTCCATTATGGCATCGGGATCTATAAGTGATACCAGCAGCTCACCGAAGAGTTCAAGCCTCTTCTCTCCTTCGGAAGTACTGGTGTTCATCATATCGTTCACCAGTGAATAAGATATGAAAAATGCCACAGATACGGAGGCCAGTATGATAAACATCACGCGCATGGCCTGCTCGCTTTCCACTATAAGTCTGATATATGCCTTAACGAATATCGCCAGCAATGCCAAAGCACTTATTATTCCCGCCGCCAGCAAAAGCCAGGTGAGCACAACCCTGTACAGATATGAAATGGGTGCCGTCTCTACATACTCCGCATTGCCTGCATTCACACGGATAAACGCCACCTGATCCGATGCCAGCATGCTGTCCGGATCCGAGCCGTTATCCAGCTTATATAACATGCCCAGGTCCCCGAGGATGACTTCAACGTTTTCAGGATCGGACTCATCAAATCCGCCGACATAAGCTGATAAGAGTTCGGAGAAACAGACCCTGCCGGAAACCGCTGTGATATCCCAGACGATCTTTTCTTCGCCGGTAAGCACTTCCTCTGTGCTGCCATCAGGAGAAACTACGATAAAGTCTCCGTTCCTGTAGGAAATGATCAGATTACCGGTACTCACATCATAAGATGCATCATTGATGCGCTCCTTGAGAAGATAGCTCATGACGGGATCGGTCGTTCCGTCCGGCCTCATACTGTAGACGGTAAGCTTTTTGTCATCTGCATAAAGATAATAAAGGCAGCCGTCCGCAAACTTGATCTCTCTTATATTACCGTACTGCATTGGTGTTTCTTCAACGGGCGCTTCGGTATAATCAGCCTCATAAAGGCATTCGCTCTTTCCGCCCTGTATCTTTATTATGCGCTCACGGTTCAAGAGATTTCCCCTGCTGCCGTATTCGACATCAGCCACATAAATACTGCCGTCATCGCCTTCATCAACGTATGCTGCATAATAAAACGGAGTATCTAAAGAACCGCCGTCTATGCGCCGTTTCACAACTCCGTCTGCATCAAGCAGGATTATGCTCTTTTTACTGTTATCTATTAACAGCGTATTTCCGTTTTGGCCATAGGCCACGCAGCTCACAGATGAGAAAGTATACTCAGACCCCTGCGTAAGATATTGTCGCTGCCACCACGCCAATCCCAGAAAGATAACGGCCGATACAGCCAGCAGAATACAGACAGCAACCTTATTCGCAGGTTTTTTCTTTATTTTTTTATCTTTGTTTTTCATGGATCCATCCTTCCGTCTATCCATGGAAGTATATCATTTTATACACAAATACGCAATATAAAGCATTTCTTCAATAAGCGAATGGATCAGCTTTTCTGAAGCTGCTTAAGATAATGCCTTATGGACATGAGGCGTTTATACAGCACTGCCGCCCCAAGCCCCGTTGCCGCCGCAAGTTCCTTTATGCTGTCCAGCTTGCCTCCCAGGAAAGCATCCAGCAGCTTTAACCCCTCAGGATCGCCTTTAAGCGACTCGGCAAAGCGCTTTCCGTCCGCCTCGCTTATCTCTTCGGGAACATCCCCGAACATGCCGGGAACGATATTTATACGTACCGATTTAACTTCATCCCCCTGTTCATTATACAGCAGGGTCTCCGGATCCACTATCTGCTGCCAGTCTGTGATCCCGAAGAGGAAACCTATGGTCTTGACCATGGTAAGCTGCATAAGCGCATTGTTAGACATCTTAACCTGGTCGAAGCGCCTCTCAGCCGTAAGCTCGGTATAACTCTTATAGCCGGTGGCATCCGCCCTCATCATATCTCCCTCGGCAGTTATCTCGAAGGGCATTACCGCGCCGGCTCCCATAGCCTCCGCACCTTTTACGAATCTCTTCTGAGCGCTTACCGGTTCATCAAGATCCGTATCGATCTTTTTCTTTTTACCGTCGTCATCTCCCATTCCGCCTTCATCTTTGGCTTCCGGCTTTCTGAGGGCAGGCTCGGGCAGATACTTTTCTTCATAAACTTCCTCAAAGCCCTTACGGCTCTCTTTAAGGGTATCGGCCTGCGCTCTCAGCAGATTCACGGCTTTCTTGCGTCTTCTTCCCGGCTTTAATATCGGATGCTTTTTCTGCACATATTCCGTGCAGGCGTTTTCCAGCTTATCCAGCCTGCCAAGAGCATTATCCACTGCCGATTCTTTAAGGGACGCCTTATCACCGTCAAGCAATGATTCCTTATCCGTGACAGCCAGATAATCACGGACATTTGACTGTACGGTATCCATAAGTCCGTCTTTATCCGCTTTCTTCCCGCTTATATCCGCCTGCCGGTTAAAGCCTTCTATGGTCTCAACCGCCCATCTTCTTAAATGGATCCCGGGCACATACTCATTTTCCGTATCATTACCACTGTCTTCCTTATATTCCTCTTCCGCCTCCGGCTTCTCCTTTTCCGCAGGCTTCAGTTCTTCTTCACTCTGTGTCTTATCCTGCGCTTCTTCCTCTGCCGGTCCTTCCTCTTTAACTTCAGAAAGAGTCTCATCCAGAAGGGCATTAAGATCTTCATCCGTAGTTTCATTCCCGGCTCCGGCAGCCTGCTTTTTACCGCCGAAGGACGTATCCGCTTTGGATACGCTTCCTGCCGCATCCTTTGCCTTCGCAAGATCTTTAAGCTGCTCTTTCAGATCCGGATTTCCCTTTGCGCGTTCCGATATTTCGCTGCTGTCTTTATCCGATTCAAGAAGCTCTATCAGCTCATCAAGATCATCGATACCAAATTCCGCTAATGCCAGATTCTCCATGGTAACCTCCGTTTATTCCTGCATATAGATGGCATACTGTCCGAACTCATCCGAGTCGATCAGCCTGCCGGTTTTCTCATATTCATAGCGCGTTGCAAGGATTATGTCCTTCATCCTCACATCCCTGCCTTCGGCTCCCGCCATATAGGCTGCTGCCAGCAGTATTGATTTGATATTGCTGCCCGTCAGTTCCTTAAAGTTTTCCGCCAGAAAATCATAATCGATATCCTTATTCATGGGAACCGCTGCAGGCAGCATGTTCTTCCACATAGCCAGCCTGGTCTTCTCATCGGGTCTTTCAAAGCGTACCACATAGGATAAACGCCTCATGAACGCCGGATCGAAACTCTGGAAATTATTGGTTGCCAATATCGATATGCCGTTGTATTCCTCCACCTTCTGCAAAAGGAAACTGGTATCCGAATTGGCATATTTGTCATGCGAATCCTTGATCTCCGTACGCCTGGTAAAAAGTGCGTCTGCCTCATCAAAGAATAATACCACGCTCCTTCTGGCCGCCTCATCAAAGATACGGGACAGATTCTTCTGTGTCTCGCCGATGTACTTTGAGAATATCTGCGATACATCCACACGGTACAGGGGCGTCATAACCTCATTGGCTATTGCCTGGGCCGCCATGGTCTTTCCGGTTCCCGGAGGTCCGTACATCAATAATATAACTGCGTTGCCGTAGGCATTCTTTTTATTGATGCCCCATTTATCACCTACACGTCCGCGCAGACGGTAACGGTCGCAGGCCGCCTTCAGGCGTTTCTTCTGTGAATCCTCGATATAGATATCATCCCATGTATATCTTGCTTCCACTTCCGTAGCCAGATGCTCAAAGTCCGAAGTATCCAGTTTAAACAAAAGCTCCTGAAGCCTCTCCCGTCCAAGGGTCTCCTTTTGTTCAGCAAGGAGACTCTCCTTCGCCTGACGGCAGAGCCTCATTATCGCCGAATAGGAAAGGGCGTGACAGTCGGCTATATCATCTATGTCGATATCATCCTCCGTAACAAGCCCCATATCGCTCACCGCTTTATGCCATATCCTGATACGCTCGCCCGCATCAGGCAGCGGAAGCTTAAGAAGCGCCGGCGCCATATCAAAAGGCAGATCCATAAAAGGTATCCTGCTGCTTCCGCAGATATGGATGACCCGCCCGGGCATGGCTTTTGCCAGCAGCTTTATGCTCGTTTCAAGAGCCGCTTTAAGCTTTCTGTTATATCTTTCATCTTCCCGCGCAGGGAGCTCATGTATCAGCAGTACAAAGCCGGGACATATGCGCATCTTAAACAGCCTGCTCTGTCTGCTGTGCTTTTCGGCTTCATAGAATTCCAGTGCCTTAAGCTTATAGAAGGGACAGCCTTCTATGGCGGCAGCATTCCTGAGCGCATACTCCACATCTTCTTTATCACCGCTTTCTATATATCTTAAATGAACACCGCTTTCAACCTTCTGTGTTTTGGCGGCTTCCTTTGAAAAATCCTCAAAGAATATATCAGAAGTTTCCTGCCTGTCTGCGGCCTTTTTTTCTTCTTCCCCCAGCAGATAGTAATAGGCTTCGTCATTAAGCCTGATATGCTGCTTAAGCTTTGTGGCCTGATCCGTATCGGTTCCCAGCAAAAAGAAAGTACAGAGTTTTCCGGCAGGATCCAGGCAGTCTTCTATCTTTGTCCCGGGCAGGGTCAGGAAGAAATTAAGAAGCGCATCCGCAACCCCTGCATTAAGAGATGCTCCGGTATCGATATCCGCGATATAATTATACATGCGCAGATACTTAAGATCATACCGCAGCGCCGCCGCCATAAGTATGATAAAAAGCTCCGCAACATCCAGTGAAAACTCATCCGCTATATTACGGACAGGCATCTTTATGCCTTTTTTTATACTCTCATCTTCCCTTGAACGTATATGCTCAAGAGCCTTCTTCATATCCTTCGCCACATTTACGGCGCGCAATTCTTCAGGCCTCTCCAGCGGAGGCGCAGCGATATAGGAAGCTATCTCCCTTTCGCCCACCTCGATCCCCCTTGCATGAAAGCGGCGTTCATCCGTCTTTTCGGCCTTAAAGAACATAAACGCCTCTATCAGCATATCAAGCGCCTGAAGATGATCCTTAAGATCATCGCATGGAGCTTCATAAGGCTCTTTCTTTTTCCTGATATCAAAATAGTCTTCGAAGTTATACATCAAAGATCCCCGTCCTTAAGGTTATAGATCCTGAGTTCCGCATCCGCGCCGCACAGGGCCGGCTTTCTCCCGGCAGCTTTCCTGAAGATATAGAACTGGGTAAAACCGGCTGCTTTAAGAAAAGCCTCATAGTTTTTTTTAAGCTCCGCCGGAAGTGAATACATGGTCTTTATGTAGATCTGCGCACTTAGCTCATCATAGGCAAATCTGAAACCGGATGACATCAGATCGCTGAGCGCTTTTACAAGCGCGCTCCCATGTCCCCTTCTGCGGAATTCCGGAAGTACATAGATGCTTATTATCTGTACATCCCCTGTATCCGGCTCTATATGCGCTATCAATGCTCCGGCCTGATCACTGCCTTCTTTAACTCCTATGCAGAAATAATTATCTTCAATTTCCTTCCTGCATGAATCCAGCTCCTCATAGATAACCGGAATGATCAGATCCTTCCATGATTTCAGATTTCTGGCAGTTATATTATGTAACGAACGTTTTACGCCGGCCAAATCCTCAGCCCTCCATCATCACACGCAGGATATCGTTCCTTGCTCCGGTCCTGCCGTTCTTTAAACATTCCCTGTCGACCGCTATGGAGATAAACTCCATATTGATCTTTGAATCTGCCGCAGCAGCCATATAAGCTGCCGAAACCGCCGCCGATTTGATGCTGCTGCCGCTCATCTCAACAGCCTTTGAAAGCACTTCAAAATCGACATCCTTTGCCAGCGGCGCATTCTTTGGAAATGCCTTCTTCCACAGCTGTACCCTGGTAGGTTCGTCAGGCAGGCCTATAGGTATGATAAAACTCATACGCCGCTTGAAAGCTGCGTCAAAATTCTGCATGTTATTGGTAGCAAGTATCGAAACTCCCGAATACTCCTCAACCTTCTGCAGCAGATAGGAAGTCTCGGCATTTGCATATCTGTCATTTGAACTGCTGACATTGGTACGCTTTGAAAAGAGTGAATCCGCCTCATCAAAAAACAGTATGGCGTTTGAATTCTTTGCCGCGTCAAAAACGGCTCCCAGATTCTTCTCCGTCTCACCTATATATTTACTGGAAACCTGCGACAGATCGATACGGTAGATATCCAGTCCCAGTGTATTAGCCAGTACCTGTGCCGCCATGGTCTTGCCGGTTCCCGGAGGTCCGTAGAACACAACGGACAAACCGCGGCCGTAAGGCAGCTTGGCGCCAAAACCGAAATCCTCATTAACCCTGCTTTTGTATCTCACACGGTCGCATACCTGTTTGAGCAGCATTTCGCTTTCAGGTTCTATGATCAGATCTTCCCATACAAAAGGACTCTCCAGCCGTTTTGCACTGTCACCGAAATCAACGGAACAGATCCTTCTTATCTGCTCCTGTAATAATTCCCTGCCCAGATTTCCCGCAGGGCCTGCCATTCCGGCGCTGTTTCTTACAGCCTGGAAGATCCTGCCCGGATTCATCGTATACTTTGATACTATCTCATCAAGATCCACATCATCATCATAAGAAACGGCGTATTCATCAGCAGCCTCTTCCCACAGGATCTTCTGCTGCCTGTCTCCTATGGGTTTCAGATCCAGTCTGTAGATACCGCCCCTTACGATACGCATAAGACTTCCGTCTATCGGTGTATCATTGCCGACTATCAGCACGGGAAGCTTATCCTGCAGCGTGGTAAATGTCCTGATAAGCCCGTTCTCCAGAGCGGAGGGCAGATCATAAAGATATACCAGATCACCTGCCAGCATTCCCCTTATGAGTATCTCTCCCAGGAATTCACTCTGCATATCCCAGTTATAGGAAAGCATGGCCGATACATTAACGGAAAGAAGACGGCAGCTCATCTCACCCGCAAGAATACGCGCCAGATACCGCTTGCCGCTGCCCTCTGCAGCGCAGATATTTATAACTCCTCCGCCCGCGGTCAGCAGACCGTTATATGCATTCTTAAGCTCTTCCGGTTCTTCCTTCCTTACCGTATCTTCTCCGGTAAAGACAGGCATCATCAGCTCCGCGCATCTGTTCAGCTCTCCCAGATCGTCATCGTTCGAACAAAGAAGCTTAAGCACAGACGCCCTTAAAACAAGCGGATCCGCCATCTCGGTGTAAGTCCTGCTGCCCTCCGGCGATTTAAGAAGCACAGCTTTAAGGAAACTGTCTTCCTTAAACAGCACGGCGCTGTTACGATCCTCTTCTTCAAGAAACAGGGCTGCCAGATCAAGACATAAGCCTATGGTAGGCCGCTGGCATTCCTCTTTTCCCGCACGAAGCACAGCAAAGATGCGTTCATATTTACGGCTGGAAGATGCAGCAAAAGCCAGCAGCAGAGCCAGCCCCTCCAGTTTGTCCAGCATCCCCGACTGCATGATCTCCGACAGCGGAACATCTATTCCCCTGCCATATGACTCTTCCGATTTATGGAGCAGCCGCAGATAGACCTGCCGCAGTTCTTCCCTTAAGGGATAAGCTATATGCGCATGAGGCTCAATGGACCTCATCAGCTGTTCATCCGTAAATATACTGCCCACACGGTCTATTGATATATCCGGATGGTTTTCGTTTAAGTCCACAGATATAAGGCACAGCATATCTATAAACCGCAGATAGTAGTCCTTCTCCTCTGCCCGGTCCCTGAACGGATCCCCCGTCAGTCCCGGAAAATAAATCTCAGAAAGTTTAAGCTGTTTCTGTTTCTGCTCCTGCTTTTCTTTTTCTATTTTATCACCTGTGTTTTTTTTAGGCATCCCACTTGTCCTTTTCGTGTGTTTCCTTAAATTCCTGCATCCTTGTCATAAGAGTATCCTTATCTTCCATATTCGGCATCTGAAGATATGATATCTTTTCCATTGCCTTCTGCTGTTCCTGGGCATTCTTTTGCTGCCCGGCTGCCTCCAGCATATCATACTGGTATTTAAGCCCCCTGTATTCTTCGAACCTCATGCAGTACTGCTCATACCGGACGGATTTATCTGCACTCTTTCTTTTGGTAGCGCATTCATCCTCAAACTCTATGATCTTTCTCTTGATAAATTCGAGACGTTTGTATGCAGCCTCTATCTCCTCGGCGGAAAGTATATCTTCCAGCAGGATCTCCAGAGTTTTTTTATCCATCTCCCTGATCCTCTTCTTAACCACTTCCGGCATAGCTGCTATAGCCTGCATGGTAAAGCCCGGAAGTACCTGCTTTCCTTTTTCCATCGAAGCCGTATCCAGCAGACCGAAGGCCATATCATTATCTATCATCTTGACAGAACTGATCAGGCCCTGCTCGGATTCCACATAATAATTTGAGGTATTACGGTCCACCTGTCCGCAGATCAGGTCAAAGATATGCATCGTGGCCAGATCGCAGGCTGCTTTTCCGGAGTATTTTATCCCGTTGCGTCTTGCAGCAAACGCATCCTTGCCCTTCGCCTCATCCATAAGATTGCCGAATACCGCCCTTCCGTTCATCGTTATCTCGGCGGTTTCGGATCTGGCTACGGAGCTGTCGATCCCCAGCGCCACTGCCATGCGGTAGGTTGCTACATTTCTGCCCGAAAGATTGCTGCCGGCCTTGATATTGGCAACACGGGTCGCTAATGAAAATGCGTTGGTCTTCTTAACAAATTCCTTCATCACATTGCAGACAAAGCTTACCTGTTCGGGCTCGATGGCTCCTATACTCCTGATGGTTTCCCAGCATTCATATTTCTTTTCGCTTACCAGTTCTTCCATCAGCTCATTATTCGGATCGGCTATTCTTTTATAAAAATTTTTGTTCTGAATGGCGCGGCGGCAAAAATCGTCATAGAAAGCACGCTCCGCCTTGTCTTTTTTGAGCGGATCGCTGACCTTAGACATTTTTGCAAAATCCTTTATAAGAGCATCATTAAGCCTGTCAAGTATCCTCCTTGCTTCAGGCGATATCTTTGCTCCACTGTATTTATTAAATATATCACGCCAGCAGTCAGGTATACTTTCTCCCAGATTTTCTTCCTTCTTGAAGTATGCAAAAGAAGATGATCCTCTCTTTAACTTATATACATCCGAAGTACCTGCACCGCTGTTCTTTGTTTTCGTTGTATCAAGCTCTATCCTGTTGTTGATACGGCGTTCAATTGCCTCACCCCAGGTAATATCCTTCTTTGTCCTGTTCTCACTTAAGAATTCCGTGAGCGCATTGTTAAAGATCTTTAATTCCTTCTCTGCTTTGGTCCTTAATTTTTCAATGTATCTCCTGCCGTCCTGGGGCTTGTTCTTTTTTGAAAGATAAACGTCACAGGCAGATATATACTTGTTGTACTGCATTGCAAAGAGCATACCCATGCCGTTGATCTCA
This sequence comes from uncultured Lachnospiraceae bacterium, assembly GCA_947169935.1. Classification (GTDB taxonomy): domain Bacteria; phylum Bacillota; class Clostridia; order Lachnospirales; family Lachnospiraceae; genus NK4A136. The sequence goes on along the minus strand of CAMVRS010000039.1, from coordinate 14,973 downwards.
TCCACATAAGTCTTAAGCTTAGCCTCATTCTCTGTTCCGGGATAGGGCATTATGGTATCGCTCTTAAGAGCCTCCAGCGCGGTCTTATAGCGTATGACCTCTCTGGCCTCCTTATCCTTGCCCGCATTCTTTCTTTCGATGCGCTCCTGCTCCGTCAGCACGGCTCTCTTATAATTCCTTAACTGGCTGATCAGCCTGGTGCAGTTCCTTATACGATGCTCGGAAGTCTTTTTCGTGGAAGTATCCAGGTAATCACTTGCCGCAATGATCAGCCTGTTTATAAAGTATCCTTTCAGCTCATCACTGTCTGCCTTTGCCAGATCCTGTACTGCATCCTTCACTTTCCCGAAATGACTCTTGGTCATTCTCTTATTATCATTAAGGATATCTTTCATAAGTTTATGCAGCTCATCGGGCATCTGGGGATACTTCGCCTCCTCCCAGGCCACAACAGGCTCTGTGATCTTGAAATAATCTTTCTTAAGCTCTTTCTTTGCAGCTTCTTCATCAGGCAGGAGTCTCTGGCTGCCTTTATACGTCTGGCTCTTATTCAGCCTGTTGGGATCATTTTCGATCCATTTGCGCTGCTCTTCCTGTCTGCGCCTGCGGCGTTCCTGCTCTTCCTCAACCTCGGCATTCATGGATCTGCTGACATCAAATACGGGGCCCTTTTTCTTCTGCTCTTCCTGGTCTTTGAATAATTCGCTCATATGATCAATCTCCTTTTTAAGATCCCCGAGTAGGAAAGTTCGTTAGTGGTTAGTCCCCCTCCCTTATGGTCGGCGGACAACAGTACGGAAATCACAGATTTCCTGCCTCACTTTTTCGCTTCGCTCAGGATGACAGCGCGTTACATACCTTACTCAGAACCACACTGCGCCTTCCACTATCTCGCCCCGGAAGGCATCCGGCACCATCTTTTCAACTATCTCGCTGGTCTTATTGACTACTACGGGCACCAGAACTTTCTGCTCCGGTGAATATATCCTTTCCGCATCTTCCAGTGCATTTGCCAGCAGAACCGGAAGCGACATGCCGTCAGCGGTATACGCCAGTTCTATTACCAGATACTCCGCGCTTTGGGTAAAAAGAATAACTCCCACCGGTTTTCCGTTCTTAAAACAGACCTTGCTGATATCCGGTTCATATTCATACCAGTCCATAAACAGAGGCACGGGTGTGATCCTGTCATCTTCCTGCATACAGGCATCCAGTTCATCCAGTTCCTCATCCTCACATTCGCCAAGGGATCTGCATTCCAGGCGCTTTTTCATCTTAGCCAGGGTTTCTCTCTGTCCCACCTGTGAAAGACTGAATTCGTAGATATTATTCTTCTCCATGCTGGTCTCCAGACCAGCCAGCGCAAATATCAGGCGCTGCCTTTCGCCGCCCTCATCCATATGGTTTTCTATGAAGGCCCCCTTCAGACCGCTGTCATTCCGCGAACGTTCATTACGTATCACAAAGCGGATAAAATCGGCACGGTCCATCATGCAGGTATCTTCATCCTTAAAATACATCCATACTATCTCAAGCCAGCCGTTATGCCTTCCCGTAACATATAAGGCATAAAAGGTCTTTTCTTCCCCCAGTTCATCATAAACCACCACGGCGTTTAATTCACCGCGGCGTATCTGGCTGCAGTAAGCCTCGGGGATGTATTCACTGCAGTCCGCCAGGTTTACACTATATATCTGCTCTGTAATATACATTGTTATCCATCCTTTCGATCATAAGCTTTTACCGTCTTTCAGCTTCTGACAGCCATCAGCTGTCTGACGGCGTCCTTGCATATGCGTTCCTGCTTTGAATAACTCATGTACGGCAGCATTTTCTTAAGATCCTCTGCAGCCTCTTTCAGAGTAGAATCTTCATGACCTATGGTAAAATCCATCACCGCGAAACCCACCCGGGTGATATTGTCAACGAGGATCCAGGTCTCGTAAAGCTCGATACCCTCTTCCATACTGAGGCCTTTTAAGTATCCTTTTTCGGTAAGCCTGTCAAGCCCGTTCCTTATCGCCTTTGCATCTGCCACGATACCCGGCAGAGCTTTTGTGCCGCGGCTTATCGTAGTGATACACTGTGCATCAAACTGCCAGGGATGGGCATAAAGATATTTTCTGATCTCCAGAGCCTTCTGTCTTACATCTGCTATGGAATTGACCTCCCCCACTTCGGCTTCGCGGTCATACTCTTTTAAGTGTATAAACTCTTCCTGATCGGAGAGCTTCATCTTTGGATCCATAACCTCCGCCTTCGGTCCCCATTCGGGACTGATGTACTGCTCAAGTATGGGGTCCACAGGGGCCGAAAACAATACCCAGCCGGCATAGGCTGCCGTAGCTTCCTGTACATACAGCAGTTGACCCAGCTGTTCATCGATATTAAATGAGTACTGCGAAAAAGTCTTATCCAGGATAGCTTTTCTTCCCTTTTCGGTTCCCTCATCAAAGTACTCAGCGGTCACCTTCTCCTTAAGAGCCTCACGCGCCTTAACGATCCTGGCGGCCTCATGCCTAGAAGATGCATTTATACTTTCAAGTTTTTCTATCAGTTCCTTATTCTTCTCTACGGCGTCGGGATAGTTCTCAGTAAGCATACTGAAAACGGGCCCCGGGCCGGGCTTTGGTGCATCCATCTGCTCCTCAAGACCGTATTTGCTTCGCAGTTCGGATATAAAGCGCACGGCAAGCTCTTTGTTATTCCTGTCCAAAAGCATGTGATAAAGCTCGCTGCTTTTTTCAAAGGCCTCCATTGCGCGCCTGCGTTCAGCCTTATCGCTTATCTTTTCCCCATCCTGCGTAAGTCCCGAAGCAGTAAAATAATCGCCCAGGACCTGTTCAATGGCTGCGACTATCTCTTCGATTCCTCCCATTAGTATCTGATTCTCACTGCTGTTGTCATCCCCCGGGAGATCGTTTATCAGCCTTTCAAAATGGTCGCGCTCTTTCATAAGGGAAGCCACGGCATCGGCAAAAGCCCTGCGGCCCACAGCCGTCGGCGGCCTTTCCGCAAACTCATTTCCTGTCAGGAAGATCCGCTTATCCGAAGCCTTTATCTCTTTATAACGCTCCAGTACATCCTCAGCCATATCCGGATTGAAATAACCTTCTTTAAGACCGTTCCTTACCGCAGCAGCCGCAAGATAACGCTTGCGCTTTCTCCAGTAGATATCTCCTTTTTCCCTGGCGTTCATAGATCACCTCATATAATAAACAGATGTACCGCCGGCAAAAGCCTGACGGTACATGCTTTTAGAATCCCATCTCTTCCTCACCGAATATAAGATCCGCATATGGCTCAAAGTCTGCACGGGTAAGCACGCCGCCGACCTTGACGAATTCGCTCTGCACTGCCTGCAGATAATGTTTCATATGTACCATACCGTCGCCGTATTCCGGATCGGCCACGGCAAGGAAAGCAGCGTTAAGTATACAGTTCTTTATATTACCGCCAACCAGCTCATACTTTTCCGCAAGGAAATGTATGTCGACATCTTCATGGAGCGGCGTATTCTTAGGTATCGTGGTTCGCCAGAGCATCTCTCTGGTGGGCACATCAGGCTTACGGAACTCCACGATGTACTTCATACGCCTGAAGAATGCGGGGTCGATGTTGTGCTTGTAGTTGGTCGCCAGCACGGACACACCGTCATAACCTTCCACTTCCTGAAGCAGCAGGGCTGTCTTGTTATTTGCCGAAGCCTGGTTTGATCCGCCGTCATCGGCACGCTTCGCAAACAGCGTATCGCACTCATCAAAGAAGAGGACGACGTTGCATTTCTTTGCCTCACGGAATATCATGGAAATTGATTTTTCTGTTTCACCGACGTACTTATCGATAACCTTTGAAAGGTCCACACGGTAAAGCTCCAGATTAAGCTCATGGGCGATAACCTGGGCACACATGGATTTACCTGTACCGGGAGCGCCGAAGAGCAGTACCGAAAGTCCGCGGCCATAAGGATATTTCTTGTTGTAATCCCAGCCTTCATAGACATTCTGCCTGTAGGTCATCTGGGCTATGGCCCTCTCTATCGCCTCACGCTGGTCGGGGCTCATGACTATATCTTCAAAACCGAAGTTTGCTTTTATCTTGGTCGCCTTCTGGGTAAGCTCGGAGCTCATCTGTCCGTAACAGCCCTTAAAGAGCTTATCACGGCTGATCAGCACTTCCTTATCCATTGTTGCCAGGGAACGCGCGCTTCGCAGTGCGCCCTTTATCTTACCGCAGGTAAAAAGGAATTTCGTAGCCATTTCCTTCATGTCCACGTTTTCTTCCAGCTTGTAATCCTTTGAGAAGAACTTCCAGCACTCGATACGTTCCGCATTGGTAGGGGTAGGGATCTCCAGATCCGTAAACTCTTCCTTGGTTATCTCCCTCATGGAAAGCTGCAGCTTAGAGATACAGAATACCAGTATTCCTTTCTCGTTAAGCTTTGAGAACGCCAGATCCATGTATCCGTAGAATTTTTCTTTTTCCTCTTCATGGAATTCCAGCTCATCCAGCACGCAGCAGGCGTTTGTAAGTATGCACTCTCTGGTGATGGCCCAGAGCGCTTTTTCCACAAACTGGAAATCATATACGAAAAGCTTCTTACAGTTCATGGAAATGGCGCGCATATTCCGCTCCTTGCAGAAATGCTTTATGAAGAACTTGCGCCCGCTTCCTTCATCACCGTAATAAGCAAAGATCCTCACGCCTTCGTTATAGCTTATCTTCATAGCCTCCAGCTGTCCCTCATTCGCAAGGATGGGATCCAGCTCGTCATCGGAGGTGAGCATCTTTATGAAACGGCTGTAATTCTCATCGGGCTTGATCCTGTCGCGTCCGAAAAGGAAGTCGATGATACGCTTATCGGGAGATACCGCCGTTGAGAAAGGCATGGAAGGTATCACATGCAGATCCAGCACGGGAAGCAGCTGCTCAAGGCAGATGGACATATCGCCGTAGGCTCCCGTAATGGAATACTTCTTGCCGTAGTAAAGACGTCCCGCTGATTCTATCGTGGGTGCGGAAGATCCGCCGCTCTCGTTTACTATCTGGAATATACCCGAATAATCCGTCTGTGTTGAGGAAAGGATACCACAGGCAAAACAGAATACGGTAAAGGGTTCGAATTTCATCTTCTCGCAAAGCTCAAAGAAGGGCATATCGACGCCGGCTTCAACTGTCCTTGCCGCCTTTTCCTGTATGGCGTCGATACGCTTGATAACATCCATCTCGCCGCCGGGCACGTTCCTTCTTTCCGCGGAACCGGATCCCGAAGAAGAACTCATGGGCTCATCTTCATCATCCTCATCATCCATATCGTCTTCATAATCGCAGCCGAAGGCGCCCAGCAGATCTATAAGCTCATCATCCAGCTCCTCGTCCTCTTCTTCCTCTTCCGCTGCAGGAGCTTCTGCCTCTTCCTCTTCAGGCTCTTCCTCTTCCTCCTCGATGTCTGCACCTCCATCCTGCTGGAAACGCATAACATGATCCATAGCCGCATCACTGGCCACTTCAAGGTCGGGATAAAGAACGCTCTTGTAACCGCCCTGTCCGTTTGAGAAAGTACCCTTCATGTCTTCCAGATAAGAAGACAGGCAGCGGTTGACGCAGTCAAAGACATTCTTCATGTACTCATCATAGCTTTTGAACGTTGAGTTATTACCTGCCATTTGTTTATTCCTCTCCTGTATTGAAAAATCCCCCGGATGCGGGCGCTTTAGTCCGTATTAGTATGGAATATCGCTGTCCTGTCAAAGATACTCTTTGCGGTATTGATCGAATCATCATCATCCCCGCCGAATATCCCCTTGTTCTTGTTAAGATATCCGAATTTGGGACGCGGCTTATACATCATGCCCATTTCGTCCTCATCCTGATCCTGCTGGATATCGTTTTCTTTTTTCTTCTGCTTATTCAGTTTCTTTGTTTCCTGAAGCATCCTGTCTGTCAGACGCATATCCCTTCCCCCTTGCGAAACCATATGAAATGTGATATCATAACGTCTTGGAAACCATTTATTTTATCATGTTTTCCATGCTTTGAAAAGGAGTTTTCAAATCTTATGCTTAGTACAGCTCAAAAAACAACCCTTGTCTGTTCGCTTATATGCTACGTATTAACGCTCTATTCCTTTTTCAATTCGGAACCCTGGATATTCCTGGTATTTTTTATACTTCACAGCATTTTTATCATTCTCTTTGCTTATCTCTGCTACCGCGATCCCAAGGATGATGCAGATGAGATCGACAGTGATGCCATCATCGACTCCCTCAATGTTGAGATAGCAAGACTTAAGCAGGACTCCGCCGAGAAGGACGCTGAAAACTCAAATTTAAAAGAGCAAATCGCTTCCATCAGCTTTGAAAAAACTGCCAATGAAGAGGAGGCTTCACGTATAAAGGCTGAGCTTGAAGAGCTTAAAGCCAATCCTGCTTCCAATGAGCCCGATCCTTCTTCCATACTGCCCCAGTATCTGCCTGAACGCAGTGAAACGGCTACCGTTAATATCATTGAAGTTGCAAAGAGCGTTGCAAAGGAATTCCACGATGCCGCCGCAAAGGCAGGACTTAATATCAATATCTCTTCTGCTGATGAGAATCTTCTGGTAAAAGCCGATCAGAATCTCCTGCGCATACTTTTCCGTAATATCGTGGATAATTCCATTAAATATATGGGGCGTCACGGTTCACTCATCATCACCGTATCGGCTGTAGGCGATGATATCTTTGTAGTCCTTAAGGATACCGGTGACGGACTTTCCGAAGACGAAACACGTCATATCTTCGAGCTTAATTATCAGGGTTCAAACCGTATCAGCGGTAACGGTCTGGGTCTGTATCAGGCAAAGGCTATCGTTGAATATTACGGCGGAACCATCTATGCAAAGAGCAATTCCGGCAAGGGAATGGGTATCTATATACAGCTGCCCACCACTTAAGAGCTGTGCTTACAGCATCTTTTCTATTGTCAGGATATTGCAGCCATCCTTATATTCGTATTCAACTTTATCCATCATTTCTTTAACAAAATAAATGCCAAGACCGCCTATCTTGCGTTCTTCGGCAGACAGCGTTGTATCCGGATCTTCTTTTTCCAGAGGATTATAGGGGATACCCTTGTCACGAAATACCAGCCTGCATATACCGGGATCCGGGCAGACATCGATATTGACCTTTGCCATACCCTGTTTGCCGCCGTATGCATAGTGGGCGATATTGACATATATTTCTTCAGCCGAGATCAGTATCGGCGTCATGATCTCTTCGGGACAGTCCAGACTCTTAAGATGTGCTTTTATCTCATCGAGTACGGTATAAAGAGTTTCATCACATGCTGTGAGATTAAGTTCCTTCATAATACCTGACTCCTGATCCTTATCCTCTTTATGCCCTCCGCTTCAGCGATGACAGGATCCTGCGTGGCCACAAAAAGGGTGTAACCCATATTATGTATTATCTTAAAAAGCCGCATTATCTCCTTCGAATAACCCGGATCCAGATTGGCTGTGGGTTCATCTGCAAGAAGTATCGGCGGATTGTTTACTAAAGCGCGGGCCAGGCAGATCTTCTGCTGCTGGCCTCCGGACATCTCATCAGGTTTACGCTTTAAAAGCTCCGTAATACCAAGAAGCTTTGCAACATTCCATATTTTTTTATTTGCATCGGCAAGGGGAGCTCCGGTGGCCATCATCGCCAGACGGATATTATCCTCCGCCGTGCTCTCCTTTACCAGTTTATAATCCTGGAATATCACGCCCAGTCCCCTTCTGTATACGGGGATCTGTCTGGGTTTCAAAGAAATGACACTCTTTCCGTTTACTATCACATCGCCTGCATCGGGCTTAACATCTGCAAGAAGCATTTTTATCAGGGTGGTCTTTCCGCTGCCGCTCACTCCGGTGAGCACTGCAAACTCCCCCCTTTCCACCGAAGCCGAAAAGTCCGTAAAGACTTTGGTCTCCAGCTCCTCTCCGTGATAAGTCTTGGCGATGGAAGAAAAGCGGATTATCTCAGCCAAGTGTCAGTACCTTTGCAAAACCCGAAAGATTAAACACCTGCATAACAGCGGGCTGTACATTGATAACCTTCATGGTGCCACCCTTGCTGGTAGCGGTCTTCTGACCCAGCAGCAGCGCTCTTAAGCCTGCAGATGACATATATCCTACCTGTCCCAGATCCAGGATAACGCTCTTGGTCTTCTGGAATGCGGTAAGTATATGCTGCTGTAATTCGGGAGCTGTGATGGTATCCACCTGTCCCTCAACGGAAAGCTGTATACTGTTCTCGCCTTTGATCTCCTCAACTGTCATTTTTATACCCTCCTGATTCACTATTTACTCATCTAATATTACACCATCACCCAGTTCCATGTCATCATCCATTATACCGATATGGTCGCCGGCAATAACAGCATTCATATCCAGGTAAGTCTCGCCATCCAGCGTAGAAGTATCCCTGAGAGGTATCAGATGAAGCCTGCTGCGCACCGGTTTGAACTGATCCAGCAAAAATCCCAGCTGCCGTCTGTCTGTATCGGACAGACTCTTTCGTATCAGGATGTTGACATCATATATGCCCCCATTCACAATACCGTTATCCTTTAACTCCTGGGGCTGCATATACGACTGTATAGTATTGTTTTCAAGTATGATGGCACTCTCTCCCAGCACTATCTCTATAACGCGCTTAAGACACTGTCTGGTACCCTTCATGCGGTTCAAACTGTATGCTTCCTTAACAAACAGCCTCTCCGCCTCTTCGGTAAGGAAATCACCCGAAAGATCGATGCCCAGCCATCCCGCATATACTCCAAGACATTCCCGTGGACAGGTCTCCGGATCCAGCAGCCTGGGGAGGTTTTCTATCTCGTGTTCTATGTCCGAATGTATACTCGAAAATACGGACAGGAAACGGTGAAAGAAAGAATCCCTTTCACGGTATACCGACGGAAAGGCATCCATAAAATAATCACCCTTCATATCGACTTTCAGCCTGTCGATATAGCCGTCACCGCTGCCCAGTATCTCTATAGCCAGATAAAGATAGCGGCCTTTCAGCCTGTACAGCAGTACATCATTCCTGCCGACATAGCGCAGACCATTGTCATTATTGAAGATCCGTTTCTTGTCTTCGTCGGGTATCTCTTCGGAACGGAGCACATCCGCCAGAAGATATTCCCTGCCGTCATTATCATACCAGCTATTGATGTCAGATGCAAATGCATAAACATACATTGCCATGTTTTCCGTAAGTGAAGAAGCAAATGAAAATCTTCCCCACTCACAGCCGTCGCGTGCGGAATCAATGGCGTCCGTATACAGGCGGTGTATGCCCGTATCCGGATCCAGGTAAAGCCTGTTGCTCTCCTCATCGCGTATGAAACCCGATAAATAGGATTTCTCCAGGCGGTTTTTCTTTATACTGTATGTTATACCGGCCATAGTGTCTTAATCCTCCCTATCTGCCGTCATCATCAAAACGCAGCGTCTCTATCCTTATATCTCCGGGATACAGCAGACAGTTGTTCCCGGGAAGGATATCCGCATCCTTAAGCTTAGCCCCGCCGCCGCTGCCCGGCTTTAATGAAAGCTCATATACATACTCAACACATTCCAGTACCTCTATGGCATGGAATATCTCATCAAATTTAAGGATCTGGCCAAAGTTCCTCTCCGTGGATGTATAATCCACTCTCTGGCGTATCACCTCTTCTATCGTCTTTGCGGCGTTATCATAATGCAGCTTTACATAAACCGTAACGGAAACGTTTACCGGCACATACTGGGGCTGCACCAGCTCTACACGGGTAGTGAGCAGTCTTCTTTCTTCCAGTCTGTTCTTTATTATCTTTTCATACATCTTAGAGAGCATGGGATGCTCTTCATCTGTTCCCTGCATGACGGCGATACGCACCAGATTACGGGTTTCATCCATCCAGGCTTTGGCTTTCTTTACGCAAAGTCCGGGGGTGGTACGTACCAGTCTCTCATAATCGTTCACGGTCACTGCCGTATAGGGATTTTCCATATCCTTAAGGAAACGGCTGCGCACATTCTCAAGTTTCTCCCTGAAAGCGCCCCCGGTACCTGCTCCGGGATTATAGAAAGTGATCCCTTCGGGCAGGCCTTTATCAGCCTTAAGGAAATTACCTTCCCTGATATTTCCGTCCGGTCCGGCGGTAAGTGTTACGGCAGCCAGGAACAGATCCGCGCCTATAAAACGTCCCGCTTCCTCAATGATTATCTTTCCTTCGTTCTCCAGCAGATGATAATACAGCGCTCCGTCCGTATCCTTTTCGGGTCTTACGAAATCGTAGATATCTTCACCGTTCTCATCTTTTCTGCGGGCCACTATGCAGAAGGAAGACGCCACCACATGTTCATAGGGCAGCTTGATGGTCTGGTCATCATATCCCAGAACCTGTCCCAGAGCATAACGGCGCATAACATCTTCGGTATATACCACGATCTTGACGCAGTCCCTGATCTTTTCAGGCCCGTAACCGTTGCGTCTTTTATCAAAGATTATGCGGTATTTTCCGAAAGAATCGTGGATTATATTATAATAGCGTCCCGGCTCTTCCGAAGCGGGTCTGTATTCATACTTGCGGTAGGGTTCGCCTTTACCCTCGCGGCAGTATACATCGATATAGGACTCCTCAGCCATTTCACTGATCAGCTCTATCTCGCCTGTCTTGTTGATGCTGTGACACTCACATATGGTCATCTTCTGCCAGGTTTCGAAGAGAAAAGCTTCCACGCCGGTGAGCCTGGGCAGCACATCATACTCGCTGCGTATAAGACGGGCTCTTATACAGTAACCGCCCTGGGGCGCATCCAGGCATATCTCTGCCGGGCGCTCCGGCATCCACATGCGTATCTCTCCGCTGTTTAAGAAGGCATTGGTATTGTCCCTTACCTTCATCTCTTCCCAGCCCCTGTTTGTAAAGCATTCCCAAACGATGCCGGCAAAAAGATCCTTTGTCCTGCCATCTATGGGATTACGGTTGTTTCTCTCTTTAAGGCTGGCGTAGAAAGTAAACTCCTCATCAGGCCCGGGCAGCCGGTTTGCGACGAAATACAGGCAGTCGCCTACACGTGGGCGCTCGCCGTAAACAAGCGCCGGCACATGCACTTCGCGATCCAACAGATAGGAAAAATCAGTAAACTGTGCTCCTTCTTCTTCCTGCTTCATACCGTAGATGCCTATCAGATGACGCTTATCCAGCTTTATCTCACGGTTTGTCTCGAATACCAGATCTCCTATACGGAAACGATGGTTTGCGGGAATGGTCACTGGCTCCTGTACGTTTCCAGCCGAAAGCAGCAGGCGCGCACAGCGTCCCTTCTGTATATTGAATCCCACCAGTCTTAAGAGGTTCTGCTTAACCTTAAACGGGATATCATCCATATTGTCCTGCTGAAGGCTGGCAAAGCCCAGCAGGGTCTCAAGTATGGTAATACCCGGATCGGAGGGATTAAAGTTTGTCCATTCCGACGTATATAAGGGGATGTCGGCTATAGCCTCCGCCATCCGCTCTTCAAAACTTTTTCGATCGTTTTCGATATAAGTAAGCATCGACTTCTCCTGCTTTAGTAAATTATATGCACATTATGCTCTCCGCTGCGGGGCACCATGAAGGGCGTCACCTTAAGTTCCGAAAGATCTGCCTCATGCTCACCCGTAGAATCGGTATAACGTGCTATCATAACTGATTTCTTAACCACCGCACGGCTCTTAAGTACATCCAGGCGCATGAGTATCTGGGGTTTTCTGGGCATGCTGCCTATCTTCCAGCCTCCGGCTCCCTTGCCGTAGCCTAAGGGATTTAAGTATTCTTCCAGGCTGTCATGCAAAAGCCCCTGTATCTCAAAACTGTCATCAAGGCTTATAACATCTACCCAGACATTGACGGAAATATCCACATATATAGGCTCCATCAGATGAAGCTTATCGGGTTTTAACGTAAGTTCGCAATGGGATATCAGCTCTTCCTTAAGCCCTCCCACTATACGGTGGAAAGCAAAAGAACCTTCTTCAAAATCCCTCATGAGCAGGATAAAGCATATCATGGAAGGATCGTCCGCTCCTTCGGGGGTTACGCCTGCTATGCCTGCCACCTGGTCTATCGCATCCGAATAGGAAAGGATCGCCCGCTTGTAATCATCCATGGATACCAGACGGTTCCTTGATGATAAGATGCCTGCTCCGCGCTCCAGAGCATTCTCTATTGTCTCTATATTGCTGCCGCCGTATGCTTTTACCGGATTGGTTATATTACCGATATAGTCAAGGCTGCCTACAGGCTCCCTGATAGTATCGCCGGATACATTACCGTTTCGGCCATTGCAGCATCTTATGGTGAACTTGACAGCCACATCATCCAGTACCCTGGGGATATTGGTATGTATGCCGTCACCGAATATCAGCACATTATTTAAACGGTCCAGCTGGTATACCCTGGGATCCTCAGATGTCTCAAAGCGGTCTGTTTCCTTCCACTTAACGAAGAAACTGACCACCTGTCCCTGGCTGTCTGTCTCAAGCTGCACGTTTTCCGGATCGTCTGCCGCCATGCGCAGCATCGTTTCTCTGGAGAATCTGCCCATCTCATTGACCCATACGGTGGCGTCCAGCACATTATCCGCGCCCAGCGCAAAACGCATATCCGGAAGAGCTTCATCGATATAGATGGGGACTTCCTGGCGGGTCTCTATATTCGAAACAAAGACGGCGTTCATTGCTATCTCGCTTATCCTGGGCAGGGCCGTCCTGTCCTCATCCGCCTTTTCTTTCCTGGTACGCAGCACCCTTATATAAAAATTCCTGTTGCCTTCCAGTTCTGTTTCCTTCATATCAGCCGGGGGCATGAACATTACCACGCCTGATCTGGAAAAATCCCTGGTATGGTCTAAGACCTTCATCTGGCGCCAGCCGTCATAACCGTAATATTCAAAGCGTGTCTTAAGTCCGCTGAAACGTCTTGCATCCTCAAGACGGAACATTATGGATGCGGGTCCGTTTTCTATGCGTTTGGATAAACCTATATAAAGAGCGTCCTCGTCATAGCTGCTCTTTTCAAGGCAGACATATCCTTTTTCATCCTTAAGGGAAGAACTGATATCACGCACATAGGTGCCGTACCAGATCTTTGCTTCCCTTGCATCTACAAAACGGTCATCATAAGTGTAGGCCACGGTCAGGTTCTTTATGATCGGGTAATGATGCACCGCAGGTCTCACATAGCAGTTATCACATTTTAAAAGACTGAAACGGAAAGCACGTCCCACATATGATCCCGAAGATGATTCTTCCCAGTCATCGGGACAGATAAAATTCAGTACGATATGTCTGGATTTTTCCTCCGAGAACATTCCCCTCTCATCTATCTCAAGAGGCAGACGCCTGAAACCTGTGCCGTTATAATACTCTATGGCTATCTCCTGGGCGTAGCACTCGGCAAATACTTCTTTCCTTACCTGGCTGGTACGCCTCTTGATAATCTTAAGCTCCACCTCTTCTTCAAGGGGATTTAAGCTGATCCTGTGCTGGTCCATCAGAAGATCGAATTCAACGGTTATGCGGGCTCCGGCTTTTGCAAAATACCGGTCATGTCCTATATAGCATTCCGAATAAAGGGAAAGGGTATCGGTAAAGGGCATGAAACGGGATACATTAAAATCATTTGCCCCTGAATTGACTGCCTCTGCGGGAACAGCCGCTCCCCTTGAGGAGAAGCTTATCCTCTTTACCTTGTATGCCGCTGAAGGCGCATGGGCTGCTTTTAGGATAAGGGTATCGAAATGCTCTTCCCCGTCTTTCCGGATGATAAAGGTATCTGCACCTTCACGCCTCACGTTATTTATGGGGATGAGCTCATCATCCTCGCTCCTGCAGAAAGATATCCTTCCTTCCTCGATATCCCTGATCAGGTTATCATTGTCTTCTATCCTTACCTGTATGTCCTCATCCACGGTATCGAATACATAGGGGTGATAGAAGCTCACTGCATACTGCTCTATACCGCCTGACGCCGCATAGAGGGTAAAGGGCTCATAATCTTCTATCTCGATGATGCCGTCTTCCTGATCCGTAAGTCCGGGCTTTGTAAAACTGCCGTATATGGGCGTGATGCTGCCCAGCTCACCGTCAGTCATGAACACACAGTTGATACGGCTGCCTGTCACATAAAGGCTGTGGTCGGTCTCGAATACAAAAGGCTCCTCTCCCTCAGTCATGAGCTTGGTACCCCTGGGTACCGCAGCACCTGATACGGTATCGGAGAGCATTTCCATGACCACGATGGAACTAGCGGGTCTGGCAGGCAAGAGCGAGATATCAAGCATATTGACAAACTCGGTATGATAGCGGTCAAGCACTTCATTGATCCTGTCAATATTCTCTTCCGCAGCTCTTGCATAAAGCCTGGCAATGGCTGTACCGATATCCGCAGACTCGGTATCCATATGCCATCCGGTCTCGTACTGGAAAGACAGATCCGCTATCTTAGCCTCGATATCCGCGGCTTTTCTTGTATCAATCTCCAGTTTCTTCAATGATCTCCTGCTCATAACTCTCGGGTTCTCCTTCAGAATTCTCTTCTGCAGTCACGTTCAGATAAAAAGGAAATACAAAATTATCTCTTGTATTGCTGTCTGTCACGGTATAGTCGATATTAAAGAGCAGCACGCCTCTCTGGGCCCCGCTCTCGACTCTTACCTTCACATCCGTGACACGGGGCTCCTGCGATATGATCTGCTCCTTAATGGTACGCACCATCATGCCTATCCTGTTGGCATTCTGGTCCATAAAGGTATAACTCATAATATTAGATCCGAAAGCGGGACGAAGAGGCCGCTCCGTGCGCTGGGTCATCAGTATCAGATAAATAGACTGCCTGACGCTTTCCTCCTCGCTCACGGTAACAAATCTTCCCGTTGCGGGATTGATCTGCGGCGGAAATTTCATCCCCTTACCT
>CAMVRS010000038.1 GCA_947169935.1 uncultured Lachnospiraceae bacterium | reverse complement strand
CGAAGTTCCCACGGAGAAGTGGTAGGTCTGGTGCAGCATATCTCGGGATACGTCAGGTTTCTGGGGGGGTGTAACCTGGGAGATCTCTGATGCGGAGACAGGAGCATATTACAGCGTAAGGTCGGTGGCAGGTTTCTGGGAGAATACGGGATACATACTCCATCATATCTATAATGTGACCGAGCTGATGAGCCTTCTGCATGATGTATCCGAATATCTGAGGGACTGGAGGGTTATCAGCGCTTTTCAGTCTTCGCTCCTTGAGAAGATGACTGGAGGCTGCCAGCAGTGTCTGCCTATCCTTATGGATAATCTGGAACTGGATGCTGCCGTTCTTTATATAGGCAGGGAAAAATACACTGAACGTTTTCTGATGAGAAAGGGCGATATCGAGCCGGAAGAGGCCCATCGTCCCAAGGCAAATGAATTTGATACGCCCCGTTCCGCAGCAGCAGAGCTTCCGGAGCTGGAAGGTGATAAATTTATCTGTTTTGTAAATGAAACAGCGGCGGATAATACCAGGTTTGCCCTTTATATGAGCAAGGAAGGCGAAGAGACGGATGATTCCTATCAGGTCTATTACGAAATGCTCAGGCTCTTTCTTGAGAACTCTCTTCTGCGTGAAAAGATCATTTACGACAGCGAGCATGACAGGCTTACGGGACTTTACAATAAGGGCAAGTATCTGACCATGATGGAGGACTTCTTCCCGTCCTGCAAGTCTATCGCCATATACAATATGGATCTTAACTACCTCAAGCGCACAAATGATAATCTGGGGCATGAGGCGGGAGATGCGCTTTTAGTAAAAGCGGCCAGGAGCCTTCAGGGCGTTGAGCGGGAGAACCTCTTCGGATTCCGCATGGGCGGTGACGAATACATGCTGGTCGGCTGGGATCTTACCGAAGAAGAAGCGAAAGGCATTAAAGAAGAATGGGAGGAAGTGCTGGAGCAGATCAATGCGATGCCTGCCGAAGACGATCCTTTTCCGGATCTTGAATGTGTAGTTGCCTGCGGACTGGCATACGGCAGCGGGGATTACGATCTGAAGGAGCTTTTAAAGCTGGCGGATGAGCGTATGTATAAGAATAAGGTGGCCATAAAACTCAGCCGCGGTGAGGATCCCAATTCCAGATTATAAATGTGAAAATCAGCTTGCATTATCCTGACACTTGTGTTAAGATGTACGGGCTGTAAAAATAATCACCTGCAGATAGTTTCGGTGCGGTCGTAGTGCTTAAACCGTTTGCTGCAGGGAAGAATAACCCAAACGGAGGAAAATAAAATGGGCGTAATTTCAATGAAGCAACTGTTGGAGGCCGGTGTACATTTCGGTCATCAGACCAGAAGATGGAATCCCAAGATGAAGCCGTACATCTTTACGGAGCGTAACGGGATCTACATCATCGACCTGCAGAAGAGCGTAGGCATGGTTGACAGCGCATACAACGCTATCAGCGATATCGCAGCTCAGGGCGGTACCGTACTTTTCGTAGGTACCAAGAAGCAGGCTCAGGAAGCTGTTAAGAGCGAAGCAGAGCGCTGCGGAATGTTCTATGTAAATGAGAGATGGCTTGGTGGTATGCTTACCAACTTCAAGACCATCCAGTCACGTATCAAGAGACTTAAGGATATCGAGCGTATGTCTCAGGACGGCACCTTTGATGTTCTTCCCAAGAAGGAAGTTATCAACATCCGTAAGGAGTGGGATCGTCTGGAGAAGAACCTTGGCGGTATCAAGGAAATGACCCGTATCCCCGATGCTATCTTCGTAGTTGACCCCAAGAAGGAGCACATCTGCATCCAGGAAGCAAAGGCTCTGGGCATCACCCTTTTCGGTATCTGCGATACCAACTGCGATCCCGAGGAACTCGATTATGTGATCCCCGGTAATGATGATGCTATCCGTGCGGTTAAGCTCATCGTTTCCAAGATGGCAGACGCTATCATCGAAGGCAACCAGGGTGAGGAGAATGTTGACGCATCCGATCTGGCAGCAGAGAGCGCAGCAGCAGAGGCTGAGCAGGTTGCAGAGGGTACTGTATAAACATTAAAAAGAATGTCGTTTCAGATGCCCCGCTTTTAAACGGGGCATTTGTTTAGAAAAAATAAACAGGAGGAAAATAAAATGGCAGCAATTACAGCAGCAATGGTAAAAGAACTGCGTGAGGCATCAGGTGCCGGCATGATGGAGTGCAAGAAGGCACTTACCGAGACCGACGGAGATATGGATGCCGCTATAGAGGTACTTAAGAAGAGCGGTGCGATGAAGGCAGCTAAGAAGGCAAGCCGTATCGCAGCAGAAGGCCTTTGCGATGTTGCAAAGTGCGAGTGTGGCAAGAAGGCAGCAGTTGTTGAGGTTAACTCCGAGACAGACTTCGTTGCAAAGAATGAGAAGTTCAAGGAATTTGTTAAGCGTGTGGCTGCACAGGCTCTTAAGACCGAAGCAGCTGATATGGAAGGCTTCATGGCTGAGAAGTGGATCGACGACGAGTCCAAGACCGTTAAGGATGCACTTAATGATATGGTTCTTACCATCGGTGAGAAACTTGATATCAGAAGATTCAAGAAGGTTGAGAGCGAGAAAGGCCTGGTAGAGAGCTATATCCACGGCGGCGGAAAGATCGCTGTTATCGTAGAGGCATCAGGCGAGGATAAGCCCGAAATTCGTGAGGCTATGAAGAATATAGCTATGCAGGTTGCAGCTATGAACCCTTCATATGTAAAGAGCTCCGATATTTCTGCAGATGAGCTTGCAAAGATCAAAGAGATCACTGTTGACAGCTCATTAAACGATCCCGCTACACTGCCTAAGCCCATGCTTCAGAAGCTGATCGATAAGGCTATCGCAGACAAGAAGTGGAGTGATGAGGATATCGCTATCTACGAGGAGAAGAAGACCAACATGAACTACCTCTTCAACTTCCTTTCAGATGCAGCAGCTCCCGCTCTTGCAGAGATGGCTCTGGCTCAGAAGGCTGATTACATGAACGAGAAGATCTTCACAGGTCTGGTTGACGGCCGTGTAAAGAAGCAGCTCAAGGAGATCACCCTTTTCGAGCAGGTTTATGTAAAGGCTGAGGACGGAAAGCAGACTGTTGCCCAGTATGTTGAGTCTGTTGCAAAGGCTACCGGCTGCAGCTTTGATGTTCTTTCCGTAGTACGTTTCGAGACCGGCGAAGGTATCGAGAAGAAGGAAGAGAACTTTGCAGAAGAAGTTGCAAAGCAGATGCAGTAAGCATAAACAAGCTTGTTGATAAATCGACATTCAAAGCCCCTGCGGTATGCGGGGGCTTTTATTATGCGCGTTTTTATGCTATATTAGCCTGATAGGAGTGTATGTATCATAGCGGGAAAAGAGGAAGATCATATGCGGATAACAGGTATAAACAGAGAAAACTTTGATGCGGTAAGCGGATGCTTTCCGAAAGATGTGAGTGAGTTTATCGATAAAGAAGAGTATACGGCTTATGCAGTCCTGACGGAGGGCGGGGAACTTGCAGGAGTTGTTTCTTTTGAAGAGGAGAAGACCGAAGATATTAATGCGGCAAGGCTGGACTGGATATTTGTGGTGCCGGAATACCGTGGGCAGGGGCTGGCTGCATATATGATTAAAGAGGTTAAGGAACGCCTGAAGGCAGCAGGCGTTTCGGTCTTATACACAGACATCCCCCAAGACTCTGAATATTCGGAGATAAGGTCTTTCCTTAAAGCTGTAAAGTTTGATATAGAGGACGGATATTTATTGGACCCGGACGAAGATATTGAAGAAATAAGTATTACGGATAATGCGGCCATGGTGCTGGATGACGGCGAAGAAGCGGATGAAACAGCCGGAGCGGATGAGCTGCTGATGGCCCTGCACCCTGATATGCCTTATCTGATTCCAAGACTTAATGCACTGGATTCGCTGCTCGCGGATGAAGGACGGGATATTGATATGAGCGCGGATAATAAGGACGGTCCGTATATCCTGATAAAGGATAAAAAGGGTATGGATATCAGGATGGCGATAGGTCTTATACCTGATGAGCCGGAGAACTTTGTGATATACGCCATATCGGAAAAAGAACTGTCGGGAAAGCAGGGAGAAGCCTGTGAGGCCCTGATAGAAGAATGGGAAGATGAAGTGCAGCTTGCCAGTGCAGGATATGATGAAGCTGCCGGCGTGATACGCTTTCTGGCAGCTCTCCCCTGCGAAGAGGGAATGCCCGGAAAGGATGAACTGAAAGAGTTTGTCAAAGGCTTTAAGGAAGAAACAGATGCTTTTAATCGTTTGTTAAGTGAGGTGAAGTGATCATGGGCGGCGAGATCTTTAAGAATACACATGAACATAAGAACACATTCAAGACAGGGGATATCTCAAAAGAGTACAGAAAACAGACAGAAGCACCGACGGAGATGTACAGCCGCAAGCTTATGCTTGAATCCCTTGAACAGAGCGATAAGAAAAAAACGGTAAAAGACGATCATAGTATAAAAACCATCAAGGTGCCTGCTGAACTTATCCTGGAACACGGGGTGGATTATGAGCTTGAGCGTCCCAAGTTTAAAAAGCATATCGGATTCTCAAGAATGTATACCGAGATCGAGGAAAAAGACAGCAGCCGCATGAAGCTCATAAGAACAACTATGGGGCGTTATTTTGATTATAAGGAGATGCTGAAGGACGACAAACTTGACGCCGATGACAGGCAGTGGATCCTTGAACAGTGCATGGAAACCCTGAAAAAAATAAGTGCTGCCTGTGACAAGTACAAAAGCCACAGATTCTTTTATGCCGGCAGAAAGCGCGGCAAAGAAAGGAAAAAGGATGTTGACCAGCTGAAGAAGAAGGCGTTGGAAGAACTTGAACAGGCTAAGGTTAAGTATGTCAGGTTCATGGACAGGAAGAAAAAGCCGGATACAGCCGAAAGGAAACCTGTAACGAAAAATGATGTGATAAAACTGGAAGCAGCAGGGGGAACCGGAGGGCTGCTCGATCTTTCGAAGCTTGATATGATGGAAGACGTAGACAGGGATATGTATGCTCAGAAGCATCATATGGCGATACGTTCCGAGCTAGATATTAAAAATACAGATCTGACGGCTGAAGAAAAGGAGCTTCTTAAGAAGATCAATGAGTACAGCAACATAAGGATAACTGCTTCAAATGTTCAGCATATGGGATACAGTACCTATTTCGGAGAAAATGCCGGGCGAAAGAAACTTGCCAGGGAAGCTGTTCTGATGAAAGAGATCGCTAAGCAGCTGGATGAGATGGAGAAGAGCGGAAAGCTTACAGGAAAAAAAGAGGAGATCTTTGGCCTGTACCGGAAAAATTTCTGCGGTCTGAAGAACGGTGCGCTTAAGATACCGGAAAAACTGGAGAGCTATCAGATAGAGGATTATTCAAAGAATGTTGCGTATCATGATTCGACTATGACTAAGAAGGAAGTCATTGGTGAAAAGGGCGATAAAAATATAAACGCCGAGTTTAAAGAGAGAAAGATCAAGATAAAGGATCGCAGCGCAGATCCTCTTTTCCCGCATGAGCCCTGTGTTTCCGATATAGTTCAGGATGGGATGGGCAACTGTTTCCTGCTGGCTGCCATAGCCGAACTGGTGGCAAAGGATAAGGATGCGATAACGAATATGATGTACGATGACGGCAAGATCGTTACCGTCAGACTGTATGAGAAACGTGGAAGCGGTAACACCGTAAGCATGTCTCCCAGGTATGTAAAGGTTGATAAAAAGGTCTGTGAAGAAACTGCACGGGATGCGCTTTGGGTTCAGATACTTTGTAAGGCGTATGCTGCATTTGTAAAAGATTATCAGGTGAATGAAAAGCATACAAATGCAGTTAAGGTACTCCGTGACCATTATTTGGGATATGATGAGGAAAATGTGATCGATTACAGTTTTATCTCCAACGGGGGATTAACGCATGAGGTGTTCCCTGCGCTCACGGGGGAGGTGCCGCGTGAATTTGAAAAGGTCCTGGGTTCTGTTGATGAGGTGGATTCCGATAACGACCTGATCAAGATAGTACATGAAGCCGGGGTAAGTGAGACAAAACAGCAGGAAATGGAAAAGAGCGGTGCTATCTTTGATAAGGAGTTTGCTTATCTTGAACAGCAGAAAAACCGTTACGGACATGATGAAGAGCTTAAGATGGTATATACAAAGACAGCATATGCGGATGCCTTTAAAAAGCTGGATAAGAGGCTGGAGGGGTTCTTTGCGGATTATCGGAACACGATCGGGAAGAGGAAAGAACTGGAAACGCCGATGATGGAAGCGATCAAAAATAATGCCGAGAGATACCTGATATTTCTGGGCAGAAACAGTGGCTTCAGTAATCAGGATTCTTATAACGCACACAGATATGCTCTGAGATATCTGAAAGGAGACAAAAGCCTGAATGATAAAGAATTATCAATAGCCAAAACACTGGTGGAAGGACTTAAGAAAGATTACAAGGAAAAAGTGGAAACAGGAAGCTTCAATAAGGGAGTAAATGCTTTGCCGGCAGAGTATACGGAGATCAGTGCCGATGAAGCGGTCAAAAAGCTGGAGGAGTACTATAAGGTACTTGGAGCAGAAGAGGAATATGAAGAGCTTTACCGTCAGAGCCTGGAAATGAAATATGATGACCCCATACCCGGGGAGTTTACGGAGGAGGATAAGAAACTGGCCGCAGCAAAGGCAAGGGTCGTGCTCTGTAAGATGACTACCAGATGCATCAACTGTATTGAAGAAAAGCTTTTGAAAGACGCAGAGGATGAGCTGCAGGATAACGATAAGATCGCGGAAAAATATAAGATAGTCAATAAGGCGGCTAAGAAGTTTACTTATGAGGATTATAAAGCCCTGAATAAGGGGATGTCCAATTCCAAGGCTCTGGAAGAGCTTGCAAAATATATGGACTCATCACCCGAAGAAGCTTTTGAGCATGTTAAGAAAGCCATGCTGGAAAAATATAAGCTGTATTTCAAGATAAAGGATGAAGCGGATGACGGTGATTTCACAAAGATGTTTACCGGCGTATATCCTGCGACCACACTCAAATTATATGCCCGTATCAAAGACGGATTATCGAAGGGGAAGACTCTCGCCGCAGGTTCACGTGAGGGATGGGGCAAGAAGAATGCACGCGGGGAGTCTGAAGACAAGGGAACCGTGGGAAAACATGCTTACTCCGTTCTGGGTGTGAAAGATGTGATCTTCAGGGGAAAGAAGATACATATGATAAAAGTCCGTAATCCCTGGGGAAGGTATTCACTGCAGTATAATTGGAATAATATAACCAAAGAGATGGAATTTGATACAAAGAGAGCAGATGACAGCGGCATTTTCTATATTGAACTGACGCATTTCACCAGAGTGTTCCAGTCGCTGTTTGATGCCGGTGATAAAAAGATCTCCAAATACTGAAAGCAGCTCATTATATGCAGAACACCGATGAGAACAGCAAAAAAATAGAAACCTTAGCCCGCCGCGCCTTGGAGTTCTCCAGGGATGAAGTCCTGATGAACCTGCGCTTTTTTGCGCCGGCTTTCGGCAGGCTGGAATTTGTATCACGCCCCGGGACAGGACTGTTTGCCACGGACGGTATTCATCTTTTTTATGATCCGCTTATAGTGCTTGAAGCGTATAAAGAAGATGAACCCAGATTACCGCGTATGCTCCTGCATACGGTTTTGCATCTTTTGTTTGCGCATAACTTTGATATGGATGCTGCGGATACCGAACTGTGGGATATTGCATGCGACGGAGCTGTGGAAGCGGTGATCGTAAGCCTGAATATAAGATCGCTGTCGCTGCCGGAAGATGATGAGCTGCACCAGCGTTTCCGGGGGCTTAAGCAGGAGGCGGGAGTACTGAGCGCCGCAAGGCTCTACCGTTATTTTGTGAACGTGAACCTTCCGATACGCAGCCGGGCGGCTTATATAAAAAGCTTTACCCGGGATGATCACCGTTACTGGCATAAGCAGGAAAAGCTGGAGCTGACCCAGGAACAGTGGGAGCAGCTTTCCCGCAGGATCCGTACGGAGATAAAAGCTTTCTCTGCCGATAAGACACTGGCGGAAGCTTTGGAAGACGGATTAAAAGCAGCCACGAAGCGGAAATATGATTATGCGAAGATACTGCGTCGTTTTATGGTGAGCGGTGAGCACAGGGGATTGAGTCCCGATGAGTTCGATTATGTATATTATACCTATGGGCTTAAGCTCTATGGGAATATGCCGCTTATAGAACCTCTTGAGTATCGTGAGGAGAAGCGGGTTGACGATATGGTGATAGCCATAGATACTTCGGCATCTGTTTCAGGGAATACCGTAAAGAGCTTTATCCGCAGGACTTTTGAGATGCTCAGGAATGAAGAGCATTTTTCTGAAAGGGTGAATATACATATACTGCAGTGTGACACGGAGATACAGAGCGAAACGGTGATAGAGGATCTGAACCGGCTGGAGGTTTATCTTGAGAGCTTTACCGTACGGGGCTTCGGCGGTACGGACTTCCGTCCGGTGTTTAGATATGTGGATCGGCTGAGGGACAGCGGACAGCTTAAGAACCTCAAAGGACTTATATATTTTACGGACGGCTACGGCGTATATCCCGTGAAGAAGCCGCCGTACGAAGTGCTCTTTGCCTTCCTCAATGATGATGATTACCGTCCACCCGTTCCGCTTTGGGCTATGAAGGCGATACTGCCAATGTCATCCTGAGCGAAGCTACTCATGTCATCCTGAGCGAAGCGAAGGATCTTAAATAAAGGAGAACCGGAATGAACATTGCACAGGCTAAAAAAAGCATAATGCAGACAATAAAGCTTTATCTCAAAAAAGACCGGTACGGGATGTATACCATACCCGTGGTGCGCCAGCGTCCTGTATTTCTTCTGGGGGCACCCGGTATAGGAAAGACAGCGATCATAGAGCAGATCGCCTCCGAGATGGGGCTGGCGCTGGTATCCTATTCCATGACCCATCATACCAGACAGTCTGCCCTGGGACTTCCCTATATCGAAAAGAAGAACTATGGCGGCAGTGAAGTGTCTGTATCCGAGTATACCATGAGTGAGATAATCGCTTCCGTGTACGATACCATGGAGGAGAGCGGCCTTAAAGAAGGCATACTCTTTCTTGATGAGATCAACTGTGTTTCGGAAACCCTTTATCCTTCCATGCTGCAGTTCCTGCAGTACAAGGTATTCGGCAGGCATAAGGTACCGGAAGGCTGGGTCGTGGTCACGGCGGGAAATCCTCCGGAGTATAACCGCATGGTGCGTGAGTTTGATGTTGTTACCATGGACAGGCTCAAGCTCATGGAAGTGGAAGCCGATAAAAAAGCCTGGATGGAGTATGCGGTTAACCAGCAGGTACACGCTGCCATATTAGGATACCTGGAGCTTAAGGGTGAGCATTTCTATATCATGGAGCTTACGGAATCCGGAAGGGAATACGTGACGGCACGCGGCTGGGAGGATCTGTCCCGCATGCTCAAAGCCTGCGAAGAGGAAGACATGGAAGCGGATGAAGCGCTTATGGCGCAGTATCTGCATCACGATACCGTGGTAAAGGAATTCGCCGCATATTACGAATTATACCGCAAGTACGAAAAGGATTATTCGCCGGTGGAGATCCTTGAAGGCAGGGCAACGGAACTGATGACAGAAAGGCTTGGAAACGCCCCCTTTGATGAACGTATACTTCTGGCAGGCATGCTCTGCGAGCGTGTGGAGGCGGATATGAAGGAAGTCCTTCTGCGGGCAAAGGCTCTGGGTATTGTACAGGGCTGGCTGCTGCGCTGCAACGGGCAGGATGATATCGCGGAGCAGTTAAACAGGTTTACAGAGACGCGCCAAAAGCAGCAGGAGCAGCTGGAGGCGGCCGGGGCGGTGAATGATGATGACAGGATCATCGACAGGATCGTAAGGGATATGGTGAAAACGATAATAAGCGGCGTGGAAGGCTTGCAGGATGAGCCTTATCAGAATGCCAGGATGAAATACGGTACTTTGCTGGAAGAGCTGAAGGACCGGGCCGGGAAAGTCAAAGCTGAGCTGTCGGCCATGTTTTCATTTGCGGAGAAGGCTTTTGGAGAAGATTCACAGGAAATACTGCTGCTGATCACGCGCCTTACCGTAAACGATCATGCGGCGCAGTTCATCGCAGGCTTCGGAAGCGAAGATTATTCAAGGCTTTCGGCAAAAGTATACGCCCACGAGACCAGGCAGCAGCTGAAGGATGCCATATCAAAACTGGAGCTGTAATCCCCTGTCATCCTGAACACCCACTGTTATCCTGAGCAGATTTCAATACGTGTCATCCTGAGCGAAGCGAAGGATCTTTCCATATGGAGTGAATAAATGACAACAGTAACCTTAACCCCCATAACCCTTTCCGACGGCAGTACCGTACCGGGTGTAGAGAAAAAAGCCATGCTGGGGCAGGGCAGGCTCAGATCTGTCCTGGTGCCGGAAGAAGCGCTTATTATAGATGACTGGGCCTTTGCAGGCTGCACGGCGCTGGAAGAAGTAAAAATGCCGCGATGCATGCTGGGACGCGGCGTATTTAAAGACTGCAGGGCGCTTATGCATATATATGTCGAAGGCGCCGGCGATGACGTTTCGGCACTTCTGGCAGAGGCCGCCAGGCAGGATATCACATATCTGCTGGACCTGGATAAGGCGGGCACGCCGGAATGGTATGAGCTGTGGGATGCCTGGCTTCTGCGTTTTGTTAATGCGGATGACGCGGAAGGCTATTCCGGACAGGTACCCTGTGGGGAAGAAGACTACGGCACCAGTGATGTATCGGCGTATGAGAGCGGACGCAGGAGAGAGAAGGCGCGCCGCTGTCTGCTGCGCCTTATGAATCCCGAAGGGCTGTCACCGGAGGCGCGCAGCATATTTGAAAGCTATATCGCAGAGCATACTGCCGGAAGTAAAGCAGGGGAAGAGGCCTGGCAGCTTCTGCTCGAGCGCTACGGCGAAGATGAGCGCTGGTATACGGCCTTTGCTGAAGCAGGCGGCTTAAATCCTTCCAACAGCATGATGATCATAAACAGGATACCCGAAAGCCTGGCCAGGATGAGATCGTTTTTTATCCGCCGTGCCGGTGGCAGCACGCAGGATTTACTTGCGGGCCTGGGGCTCTGAAATCCTTATTCTGATTGACTTTTTCTAATGTTATGTAAACAAACCCCTTGAAACGATTGACTTTAATATGATTATGTCAACGAAAAGCCTTTATTTTAAGGCTTTTTCGGCATTTTTTATCTTGTTGCACCGGGCTGTGGGTGTTATAATCTTTCGGTAGCCGTATGACCGCATAAAGGAGATAAGCTATGCCGGAGAATGTCTCACCTGAAAGGATCAGGCTTTTGCCCGGTCTCTTCAGAAGAAGGATGGACATAAACAGACAATACCTGCTTTCACTTGATGTGAGGGCGCTGCTCCAGAATTATGCCCTGGAAGCGGGGGAGCAGCTGGAGGGGTATCAGGCGCTTTTTGATCCGGACGGCAGCTGGCTGCATTGGGGCTGGGAATCGCCCACCTGTCAGTTACGCGGTCATTTCCTTGGACACTGGCTAAGCGCCGTGGCGTATCTTGTACGCAGTGAAAACGACAGGGTATTGCGGGCCAGACTCTATGATGTGATAGACAAGCTGCGAGAATACCAGCTTAAGAACGGCGGGCGCTGGGTAGGTCCCATACCGGAAAAGTATTTTGAGATACTTCTGGCGGGCAAGGATATCTGGTCGCCGCAGTATACCATGCATAAGCTTTTTATGGGGCTTCTGGATGCTTACGAATGCACGGGCTACGCGCCTGCGCTTACCATAGTATCCCATCTGAGCGACTGGTATACGGACTTTTTCAAGAAAGCAGATTCAAGTGGATCCGGCTGTGGCATACCGCGGGGAATCCGGCGGCATGCTGGAGATCTGGGTGCGCTTATACCGTCTCAGCGGAGAGGAAAAATATCATGCTCTCCTTAAGAGATATGAATATCCGGAGATGTTTAAGATCCTTAAGGAAGGCGGGGATCCCTTAAGCGGTTCCCATACCAATGCATCTATTCCCTGGATCATAGGAGCCGCAAGGATCTATGAGGTAAACCGCAAGGATAAATGGCTGGATACCCTTAAGGCATTCTGGGATTGTGCCGTAAAAAACAGAGGTTATTTCTGTACCGGCGCTTCCAACGCCGGGGAATTCTGGATCCCTCCCAATATGATGGGAGAGTATTCGACAGACAGGACACAGGAATTCTGTACTGTCTATAATATGGTAAGGCTGGCGGATTTCCTCTTCCGTTTTACAGGAGAGGCTTCTTATGCCGATTACATAGAGCGTAATCTTTATAACGGCTTTCTGGCGCAGCAGGATCCGGAAAGCGGCATGCCCACCTATTTCCTGCCCATGCGTTCAGGCGGGAAGAAAACCTGGGGCAGCAGGACCAGGGATTTCTGGTGCTGTCACGGAACAATGGTCCAGGCGCATACCATGGTCAGCAGCCTTATCTATTACAAGGATGAGGAGAGTCTTACCATTGCACAGTATATACCCAGCAGGGCCGAGCTTAAGATAAGCGGGACTCCTGTTGTGATAGAGATAAAGAATGACATGAAATATGCAGGAAGCGGCAGCCTTTTCCAGGAAACGGAAGGGTCTGAGCATTCGCGCTGGGCGTATTCCATTTCGCTGCGCACGGGAAGGCCGCAGCGTTTTATGCTAAAGCTGCGTATACCTTCATGGGTCAAAGGCGTGCCCATTGTTACCGTAGGCGGTGAACGGCGTTTTATCACCGGGGATGTGGTAGCGGACGGTTATCTTAAGATAGACAGGGAATGGGATGAGCAGGAGATAAAGATCTACTTCCCTGTTGAGCTGACAGCCGAAGCGCTTCCCGATAAGCCGGAGAAGAAGGCTGTCATGGAAGGGCCTATCGTGCTGGCGGCGCTTTCCGATAATGTACAGCTTACCGACGAACCCAGAAGAGCGCTGCATCGTGTCAGCGAACACAGCTATGATGCATGGCCCTGGCTGCAGAGTCATTATGTGCTTAACAACGGGGGCAGAGAGGTAAATTTCATCCCGTTATATGAGGTGGGAGAGCAGCCTTATACACTGTATTGCAACAGCGTTAAACTTGTGTAGAAACGCATTTTATGATATAATCTCGGAGGTTATCGGATGGATCCGGCAGGAAAAGACCGGACAACTGAACATAAGGCGAGGGTAAAACGGCTTCGCAAGATCATCATCGCGGCAGTGCTGGTGATGCTGATCCTGCCTACCGTTCTTTCAATAGTTGCGCTGGCCCGTATCGGGAGCCTGGATAAGCAGATCACGCAGCTTACGGATCTTATCGTTGAGATGAACGCCAATATGAATCTGAGCGTTCATGAATCACAGGAACCCGTGACACGTGCCGCAGAAGGCCCTACGCCGCTGCAGGAGAGGAAACTGAGCGCGTCAGGGAACGGGACTGTATCTTCGGACGATCCTTATGAAGGACTTAAGAAGGTATATCTTACCTTTGACGACGGCCCTTCCCAGTATACGGATGATATCCTGGATATACTGGAAGATTATGATGTGAAAGCTACTTTCTTTGTTAACGGGCATGAAGGCTTTGAGGCGCAGTATCTTCGTATCGCGCTTGAAGGCCACAGCCTGGGGATGCATTCCTACAGCCATGTATACAGCAGCGTATATTCGGATCTGGACGGCTTTGCCGAGGATCTGTATCAGATACAGAGTCTTATCAGGGATATAACCGGACAGGAATGCAAGCTTTACCGTTTCCCCGGTGGAAGCAGTAATGCCGTACATCATATACCGATGGCAGAGTGTATCGAATATCTCGACGCCAAGGGGATAAGGTATTTTGACTGGAACGTATCCGGAGGAGATGCCTTAAGCGAGCCCCACAGCGCATCGCAGATCGTGAATGATGTATGCGCCCAGGTAAAGGCGATAGATAATGATACAGTAGTAATACTTTTGCATGACGCAGCGGGCAAGCGTTCCACTGTGGAGGCGTTGCCTGTGATAATAGAAAAACTTCAGGCTATGGATAATGTTGTACTTCTTCCTATTACGGATGAAACAGAAGAAATACAGCACATCAGACCATAAAAACCGCCTGTTTACAGCAGTTGCGGTTTCATAGCCCATAGGAGGATAAATGGGATTTTTTCAGAGCCTTAAAGATGATCTGTCGGAGGCAGTTGACGGATTAGTCGGGGATGTTTCGATTGAAGAGGATGATTCCCCGGATAATGTTGATATGGACAGCCTTTTAAAGGAACTGGGTGAGCTGGATACAGACGAAAACAGTAAACCCGGATTCGGAAAAGAGGATGAAGAGGAAGCAGGCAGTGAGCCGGCTGATGAATCTTCAGCTGCTGAGCCGGCTGACGAAACCGCAGCTGACGTGCCCGGGCTGATAGGCGGCGATGCTTTTGAGCAGGAGCTTGCCAAGATGCTGGCAGAGCTTCCCGAGAATGATGAGTCAACTCCCGGACAACCGGAAAACGCAGAGACTGAAGATGAAAATATAGATGAAGAAATGGCTGCCCTTTTGGACAGCCTGCCTTCGGATGTGTTTGAAGACGGGGCAGCGGCTGCCGGAGATGAAGTAGACGGTGAGACGGACGAAGAGACTGCAGAAGAAACTGCTGCTTCGGAAGAGATAAGTGAAGACATTGAAGAAGAGTCTGCTGTTTCGGAAGAGATAAGTGAAGCTGCAATAGAAGAGGCAGGTGATGCCGAAGATGCCGCTGAAGCGGAAGATATCGAAGAACTTGATAATATTGAAGATGATATTCCGGCAGATGAGTCTGCAGATGAAGAGGAATATACTCCGGCTACCGCAGAGGAAATAGCCGAGTTTGAGGCGTCTTCGGAGGATGAGCAGGAGGATGCGAAAGATCCTTTTGCTGCGGATGATCCGGATAAGCTCTTTGCCGAGCTTGCTGCCATGCAGGCTGATATCAGTGAAAAAGAAGCTGCAGAAGATGCTGAAGCTGAGGCTTCGGAGACGGCCGCAGCAGAGACTGTGGAAGAAACAGAAACTGCCGTAGCGGAAGAGATACAGGAAGCTGATACCGGAACAGAGGAAGAAAAACAGGCAGCAGAAACCGTACAGACCGCTGTTATCGAAGACGGGGAGCAGATGACCATCTCCCAGATGATGGAGATAGCAGAGGACAGTTCCGAGGTGATAAAGCAGGCCGAAGCCATGGCGGAAGCCGCAATGATAGCCGATCTGGAAGAGGCGGCAGAAGAAGCAAAAGAAGCTGAGGAAGAAAAGAAAACAGATAATAAGCCCGCGAAGAAGGGGCGTAAAAAGTCTGTAAAGATCGAGAAGACAGAAGAGATAATAAAGCGCGTATCCGATGAGACGGCGGTTTTTGCAGAAGGCATGTCCATCAAGGGTGATGTGGAATCGGATGGAAGCCTGGAGCTTTGCGGCAGCATAGAAGGTGATATCGATATAGCCGGAAAGCTTAAAGTATCGGGCATAATAAAAGGCAATACAACAGCCGGGGAAATATATGCCGACGGAGCAGAGATTAACGGTGATATCTCCTGTACCGGCAGCGTTAAGGTGGGGCAGAGTACCATCATCATAGGCAATATCACCGGCAGCAGCGCAGTAATAGCCGGAGCCGTTAAGGGCGATATCGACGTCCGTGGGCCGGTCATTCTGGATTCAGTAGCCATAGTCATGGGTGATATCCGTTCCCAGTCACTGCAGATCAGCAACGGCGCAGCTGTACAGGGTATGTGTACCCAGGTATATTCGCCCATCACTCCTTCGGATTTTTTCGAGGGCTTTGATAAAAAATAGTAATGAATGCCATCCGGGGCACATGTCATCCTGAGCGAAGCGAAGGATCTTATAAATGATTAAAGGAAGGAATAAACCATGCGTATCTTACTTAAATTAAGCGGCGAAGCATTATCGGACAAGGAACGTCATTATGATGATGCGGTGATCCGCGGGATAGCACAGCAGGTTAAGAAACTTGTGGAAGAAGGCAACGAGATCGGCATAGTGATAGGCGGCGGCAATTACTGGCGCGGACGCAGCAGTATAGGCATAGACCGCGTCAAATCCGACCAGATAGGAATGCTGGCCACCGTAATGAACTGCATCTATGTTTCCGAAGCTTTCAGGACAGCAGGACTCTCAACCAGGATATTCACGCCTTTTGCATGCTCCACTTTTACCGAGCTTTTCTCAAAGGATGCAGCAGTCGGCGCTATGAAGAACGGCGCGGTGGTATTCTTTGCCGGCGGCACCGGTCATCCTTATTTCTCAACCGATACCGGAGTATTGCTGCATGCGATAGAGGTCGAAGCTGATGGCGTATATCTGGCCAAGGCTATCGACGGAGTATATGATTCCGATCCGAAGGTAAATCCCGATGCAAAGAAATATGATGAGCTCAGTATCAATGAAGTTATAGACAAGAACCTGCAGGTAGTGGACATGACTGCTTCTATAATGGCAAGAGATAATAAGATGCCCATGTGGGTATTTGATCTGACTGAGGAGAATAGCATTATCAAGGCCGTAAGCGGAAACTTCAGCGGCACAAGAATTACAGTTTAAGGAGGTTACAAAATGGACGAGAGGATCAAACAGTACGAAGAAAAAATGAAGAAAGCATATGACTTTCTTGGAACGGACCTGGCAGCAATAAGGGCAGGACGTGCAAATCCACATGTGCTCGACAAGCTGCGTGTGGATTATTACGGCACACCCACCCCGCTTCAGCAGGTAGGTAATGTGAGCGTTCCCGAACCCCGTATGCTGCAGATAGCACCCTGGGACAAGAGCCTCATCAAAGATATCGAGAAAGCCATACTGGCTTCTGATATAGGTATCACTCCTTCGAATGACGGTACAGTTATCCGTCTGGTGTTCCCCGAGCTTACTGAGGAGCGCAGAAAGGATCTTGTAAAGGAAGTAAAGAAGAAGGGCGAGGACGGTAAGGTAGCTGTACGTAATATACGCCGTGACGGCAATGAAGCCTTCAAGAAGCTGGCAAAGACCGAGATCTCCGAGGACGAGATAAAGGATCTTGAAGATGAGCTGCAGAAGCTTACTGATAAGTATATCAAAGATATTGATAAGCTCGTAGAAGAAAAGTCACAGGATATCATGAAGGTATGAGTGAGAAGACTGTACCCAGGCATCTTGCGGTGATATTGGACGGTAACGGCAGATGGGCGAAGAAACGCGGTCTGCCACGTACCGCCGGTCACGTTCAGGGTGCGAAGAATGTCGAGGATATGTGCGAGTGGACCTGGAACCACGGCATAGAGTATTTCACGGTCTATGCTTTTTCCACGGAAAACTGGGCCCGCCCCGCTGATGAAGTAAAGACTCTGATGAAGCTCCTTCGTGATTACATGATCGGAGCTATAAAGCGTGCAAATGCGAACAACATGAAGGTACGCATCATCGGTGATAAAGAGAGACTCGACGAGGATATCAGGAAGAGTATAGCCGAACTGGAAGAGGCCACGAAGGATAACGACGGCCTCAAGTTTACTATTGCCATCAATTACGGCAGCCGTGATGAGATACGCCGCGCTGTTACTAAGCTTTGCAAAATGGCGGCAGCAGGCGAGATCAAAGCGGGGGATATAACTGAAGAGATGATAGCGGCACAGCTCGATACGGCTCCCTATCCGGATCCGGATCTTCTGGTCCGTACCAGCGGTGAGCAGCGCATCTCTAATTATCTTTTATGGCAGTGCGCATATTCGGAATTCTATTTCACGGATGTGGCATGGCCTGATTTTAAAGAAGCAGAACTGGAGAAAGCCATCGAGGCCTATGCGGCCAGAGACAGGCGTTACGGTAAGGTATGAGTGATCCCAAGGCATCAAACATGCTGACTCGCATAATCAGCGGGGTCGCAGTCACCGCTATCATGCTCGGAATAGTGTGGTTCGGAGGCGCGGTTACCGCCATAGGACTTGCGGTGATCAGCTGTATAGCATATTCCGAGATGATAAGCGCCACGGGCGTAAGAATGGATAAGGCCACAGGTCCCTGTATTTTTGAATTCGTGGGGACGGTGGTGATAATCCTTTATTATGCCATGATCTTTTTTGAAGTGCATACCACCTATGTAATGCTGATGGTGGTTCTTTATGTAGTTGTTCTTATGCTTATCTTTGTATTCACTTTCCCGGCGTATCGTGCATCACAGGTAATGCGCAGTTACTTTTCTTTTGTATATGCGCCGGTGATGCTCTCATTCGTACTCATGACCAGACAGCTTTCCGTAAACCAGGGAGAGGGTATCTACAACGTGGGCTTCTTTGCGGTATGGATGACCTTCATATCTGCCTGGGGGTCCGATACCTGCGCATATTTCACCGGAGTGCTGATCGGAAAGCATAAGATAACTCCCCGTTTAAGCCCTAAGAAATCCGTTGAGGGCTGCATAGGCGGCGTGATAGGAGCAGGGCTTCTGGGACTGGTCTATGGCCTGATCCTTCAGGCTCTTGGCAGGATACCCCATGAGAGTTTGTGGGCTTACCCGCTTCTGGGAGTAAGCGGCAGGGTTGGGGGACAGATAGGTGATCTGGCAGCTTCCGCGATAAAGAGGGATTTTGGGATAAAGGATTACGGCAAATGCATACCGGGGCACGGCGGCATAATGGACCGCTTTGACAGCGTTATCTTTACTTCGCCCCTGATATATCTGCTTACACTTATCGTATTAGGAAAATAAAGATGAAGAGACTCGTTATATTGGGCTCTACCGGATCTATAGGAACGCAGAGCCTTGACATTGCAAGGGAATACAAGGGTGAATTCGAGATAGTTGCCCTGGCGGCAGGCCGGAATCATAAGCTTATGGAGGAACAGATCCGTGAGTTTAAACCCCGTTATGCCGTTATGTGGGATGAGGAGGCAGCAGCGGCGTTAAAAGCTGCAGTGGCCGATACGGAGGTTAAGATCCTTTCCGGTATGGAGGGACTTATCGAGATAGCTTCACTTCCCGATTACGATATATTGCTTACGGCGGTTGTGGGCATGATAGGCATACGTCCCACCATAGCCGGGATAAAGGCGGGCAAGACCATAGCCCTTGCCAATAAGGAGACCCTTGTCTGCGCAGGCCATATCATAATACCTCTGGCAAAGAAGATGGGCGTATCCATTCTGCCTGTGGATTCGGAACACAGCGCCATCTTCCAGTCCATGAACGGCGAGCCAAAGGAGCGTATCGATAAGATCTGGCTTACCTGCAGCGGCGGACCTTTCAGGGGGAAGAAGAGGGAAGAGCTGCTTAATGTTACGGCTGCAGATGCCCTTAAGCATCCCAACTGGTCTATGGGGAAGAAGATAACCATCGATTCCGCCACCATGGTAAATAAAGGCCTTGAGGTTATGGAAGCCAGATGGCTCTTTAATGTTGATTACGACAGGATAAAAGTCCTGATACATCCCCAGTCCATAGTACATTCCATGGTGGAGTATGTAGACGGCGCGGTGATAGCCCAGCTGGGCGTGCCGGATATGCGCCTGCCCATACAGTATGCGCTTTTTTATCCCGACAGGATGCCGGCCGACAGCGCACGACCCAGAGCAGATTTTTATAAGCTGAAGAATCTTGACTTTGATGAGCCTGATACAGAGACTTTCATGGCGCTGCCGCTGGCAGTTAAGGTAGGAAAGGCCGGAGGCATACTGCCTACGGTTTATAATGCTGCAAATGAAGAAGCTGTAGCTGCATTCCTTGCAGGAAAGACAGGCTTTTTGAATATAAGCGAGATGATCGCCGAGGCCGTAGAGGCCTGTGAAAATACAGAAGATCCCGATGTTGACCGTATACTTGAGGCGGAGAAGTACGCCCGTGAGCTGGTCAGATCGAAGATCACCTGAGCAAAGGATAACAACATGCATTCACCGTTATTGACAATAATCTCTTTCATACTGATATTCACAGTTGTTGTGGTAAGCCATGAATTCGGTCACTATCTCATAGCGCGATTAAACGGCATAAAAGTAAATGAGTTTTCTATAGGAATGGGACCGGCCCTTTTCAAAAAGAAAGGGAAGATGACCACTTTTGTTATCCGTCTGCTCCCTATAGGCGGCGCCTGCATCTTTGAGGGGGAAGATGGCAATGTAAGCCTTCCGGAAGAAGAGGGAGAAGATGCACAGCATGCTGAGATAAAGAAATCGCTGGAGGCAAAGAACTTTAACGATGCTCCTGTATGGAGCCGTATCGCTTCGGTATTCGCAGGCCCCATCTTCAATATCATACTTGCCTATCTGCTGGCGCTTTTTATCGTATGGTTCTGCGGAGCGGATCTAACCACTGTAGGCAGCGTTTTGGAAGGCTATCCTGCGGAAGCAGCCGGCATTCAGGCAGGGGATCGGATAACAAAGATAGACGGCCATACCACGCATCTCTGGCGTGAAGTAATGATCTATTCCTATATGAACGACGGCAGTGATATGACGATAGAATACAGCCGCAACGGAGAGAAATTAACCACGACTTTAACGCCAAGATATTCCCAGGAGGAGGGCCGCTATTATATAGGCTTTTCCGGCGGGGCGGATTACATTAAATGCAGTAATCTCCGTGTATTCAAGTACAGCTGGTTTGAAGTGAGATACTGGCTTGTAGCCACTGTGGAGAGCCTTAAGTATATGGTGACCGGGCATGCAAAGCTGGATGACCTGGCAGGCCCTGTGGGCGTGGCGAACATAATAGATGATACCATCGAGGAAACCAAGCCTCTCGGAGCCTTTACAGTACTTCTTAATATGATGAACATCGCAGTGCTGCTTTCAGTCAATCTGGGAGTGCTGAACCTGCTTCCTGTGCCGGCGCTCGACGGCGGACGTCTTATCTTCCTTTTCATCGAAGCCATAAGCGGCCGCAAGCTTCCTCCGGAGAAGGAAGGCCTGGTGCACCTCATCGGTTTCGTACTGCTTATGATCCTGATGATCGTAGTGCTGTTTAACGATATAGGCAGGTTCTTTAGATAAACCGGGCGAGTGTCATCCTGAGCGATTACATACAGCCGTGTCATCCTGAGCGATTACATACAGCGCGTGTCATCCTGAGCGAAGCGAAGGATCTTGAAAGAGTATATTTAGCCGAAAATCTTCAGTTTTAATATAATACGGAGGTATGCGTATGGATATTAACAGTATCATCAGCGAATACGACGGCATGTTCGGCGTCCGCGAGCCCCGTGAGATACTTTCATTTCTCATGCAGAAGATCGATATGTCCCGGGAAGAAAAAGACGTGGCTTCCGAGATAATACTTCTTAACGAGACCATAGGTTTCTGCCGCGATGCGTTCTTCAAAGAGGAAGGCGTGCGCTATGCCAGGGATCTGGAGCATCTGATGAATGAGCTGGATTTTGAAGGCAGGATAGAATACGCCACCACCATGCTCAATCTGGCTAATGCTTACAGAGGCTTCGGCATGTACGAAGAATCCATCAAGCGCTATGACGTCTGCGAGGAGATGTATGATAAGATGCTGCCGGAAGGAGATTTCCTCTTTGCCGGCCTTTATAATAACAGAGGCCTTCTCCATCAGGAGATGAAGGACTGGGATGCTGCCATAGAGGATTTCAGAAAGGCTTTAGCCATTGCCGATAAGTATCCCGATAAAGAGATAGAGCAGGCCACCACCAGGGCAAACCTGGCAACGGCCATGATAGAATCTTCTCCCGAGGCACGGGCAGAAGCAGAGAACTGGCTGCAGGAAGCCATTGATATCTTTGAAAGTGACGGTGGGACCGATTTCCATTACAGTGCAGCGCTATCTGCGCTGGGAACGCTGTATTTCCATAAAAAAGATTATATCGCAGCGGCAGCCTGCTTTAAGAAGGCCATGGACCAGCTTTATTCCGGTACCGGTGCCAGCGATGCTTATATGCGTGTTAAAGAAAACTACGAGCTTTCGATGCATTACGCTGGAGAGCAGGCAGAGGCTGCTCCGGATGAGCGCAATTCCTTCGAAAGAAGCCGTTTCTTTTATGAAGAATATCTTCTGCCGGCTATCGAGCGTGCACTGCCGGATGCTGTTAAATGCATAGCTGTAGGTTATGCAGGTGAGGGCAGCGAGCATTTCGGCTTTGATGATGAGTATTCAAAGGATCATGACTATGCTCCGGGCTGCTGCATATGGCTGCCTTCCGTTCAGGCGGACAGGTATATGGATAAGCTTAAACGCATTTATAATGACGCCTATACGGCGGCTTTCGGCGGCGCTCCCGATCTCAGGATGGGCCGCCAGGGCGTTATGGAGATAGATTCATATTTTGAACGTCTGACCGGCATACCCCGCATTACCATGCTCTATTATGCCAAGGGGCTTGAAGGCCGTCTTAAGAATATGGACGATGAAGAACTGGCAGGCGTAGCGGCAGCCGTAAACGGTGAGATGTTTATGGATGCGGACGGAACCATGAGCAGGCTGCGCCGTTATTTTACCGAAGAGATGCCGGAGGATTTCCGACGCAAGAAGCTGGCAAATCTTACACATCTTTATTCACAGGCAGGACAGTATAACTATCTGCGTTCCATAAAGCGCGGTGATTACGTGACAGCGGGTTTATATGAGGCAAGGGCTGTCCAGACCATGCTGCAGATCGCGTTTTATCTGAACAGGAAATTCCCGCCTTACCTTAAACTCTTATGCAGGGGAGTTTCACACCTTGAGATACTACCGGAATTATCGGACATAGCCCGTGCTCTGGCTGATATGCCTTCAGGCAGGGATTCAAAGCTGGAGAACGGTACGGATAACAAGGCGCTGACTTTTGATATAGTAGCATCCCTGATACTTGAGGAGATGAGGGCGCAGGGGCTTATCGCGGGCTACGATAAGAATGAGCCTTTTGCAGACCGTTACATCGCAGAGATCGCAGGACTTGTAAAGCCCCACAGGATAAGCATTAAACGTGACGATATGATCGAGAGCATCATAAGGCTTGAATGGGATCAGTTTGACAGAACCGTTAATGAAGGCGGCAGGGCAGACTGCCAGGATAACTGGAACACCTTCCATATCATGCGAAAGAGCCAGTACATGTCCTGGCCCGACGAGCTGCTCTTATCGTTCTTAAGCGACCTTAAGGAAGCGCAGATAAACGGACGCAATCTGATCACCGAAAAGTATGGCCGTATGATGCAGTCCACTGCACCGGAGAAATATGAGGAGTTAAAGAAACACTTCCCCGTATTGGATGAGGACCGCATTAAGATACAGGAGCAGATAATAGCGATCCAGATAGGCTGGATGGAAAATTTTGCAAAGAAGTATCCGAAGATGGCGGGCAATGCCAGGATAATACATACCTCGGAAGATACGCCTTATGATACGTCTTACGAGACATATCTGCGTGGTGAGATCAGTACATATTCATCCGAAACCCTGGTGGCCTACGGACGATTTATTGCGGGTCTTGCTAATGAAGGCCGCAATCTTGCGGAGGAGATCATGGGGAATACTGCGGTGCTGATGGGCTACAAAGACCTTAATGATGCGGAATCGCGCCTGTGATCCTGTTTCGGTAAAGCACTCTGATCAAGGAGGACATATGAGCTGCTTTACGGTCAGGAAGTAATAGGAGAGTTCTATTGATCTCAAAGGAGGAAAAGCAGATGGAAAGATCAAAAGTCTTTTTTACCGATTTCAGAACTGTGCTCGGAGTGAGCCTCACGGCTAAGCTTCAGAAGCTGATCCGTAAGGCAGGCATCGGAACCATCGATATGGATGGAAAATTTGTAGCGATCAAAATGCATTTTGGGGAGCTTGGAAATCTGGCTTATTTAAGACCTAATTATGCCAAAGCTGTTGCAGATGTGATCAAGGAGCAGGGCGGACTTCCGTTTTTGACAGACTGTAACACGCTTTATCCCGGCAGCCGCAAGCATGCGCTGGAGCATTTAGACTGCGCGAATATCAACGGATTTAACACGATCACAACGGGCTGCCAGATCATAATAGCTGACGGTCTGCGCGGAACGGATGATATCGCGGTACCTGTTCCCAACGGCGAATACTGCAAGGAGGCTTACATAGGCCGCGCGGTCATGGATGCGGATATAGTGATCTCCCTTAATCATTTTAAAGGCCATGAGCAGGCAGGCTTTGGAGGCGCGATAAAAAATATCGGTATGGGCTGCGGAAGCAGGGCGGGAAAGATGCAGCAGCATAACAGCGGACAGCCTCATGTTGATGAAGAGCTGTGCAGGGGATGCCGCAGATGCGCAAGAGAGTGCGGATCCGACGCTATTTCCTATAACGGTAACAAGGCATGGATAGATCCCGGAAAATGCAAAGGCTGCGGAAGATGCATAGGAGCCTGCGCTTTTGATGCGATACATAATAATAACTGGGATGCGCCCCAGATGCTGGGGAGGAGGATGGCTGAATACACCGCGGCGGTGATAAGCGGCAGACCGAATTTTCATATCAGTCTGATAACCGATGTTTCTCCCAACTGTGACTGCCATGGAGAGAATGACGCACCCATCCTTCCGGATATAGGAATGCTGGCGTCCTTTGATCCCGTAGCGCTTGACCAGGCCTGCGTTGATCTTTGTCAGAAGGCAGAGCCTATAAGAAACAGCCAGCTTGGCGATAACATGGCTAGCGAGCATTTCCATGATCACGGTGATGTATGGCACAACAGTAATCCGAATGTATCCTGGGCGGAAACTCTTGAACATGCGGAAAAGATAGGCATTGGTAGCCGTGAATATGAGCTGGTAAGCATGAAATAAGGACAGAGACTATTGATAAAGGGACTGCCGGCAGGCGGTCCTTTTTTTCTGCAGAGTGGAGCGGCAATAAAATCAGATCTGTCTGAATTAAATACAATAGAACGGAAAGAAATATTTGAGGAGGCAGGAATATGTCGTCATGGATG
>CAMVRS010000037.1 GCA_947169935.1 uncultured Lachnospiraceae bacterium | reverse complement strand
ATTGTTCATAAAACCCCTTTCTTAAAAACCGGGTCCGTTTATCGGGCCCGGTTTTTTGTGAAGAAACGACCGGGGGGACGGTTCTGTGATTGTTTTTGACCACAAAACCGTCCCCGAAACTGCTCAAACCCTTGAAATTACTGACCAACCGCAGAACCGTCCCCCGGTTGATTCAGTTTATTGTCACGGTCTCACCGCTCCGTCCAAGGAAGACGATAAAGCCGCCCACCGGAAGATTGATCTCTTCACCGGCATCAATATAATGCGTGGTATATACCGGTTCGAAAAATTTGTTATATACATAGATCACCACGTCATCCGGACAGTCTGCCGTTATCACTTCATAGGCCATCCCCTCACTGATCCTGTACCAGGAAGCATTATCGCTTGTAAGCCTCACCTCCGTTATGTCAGACGTAAGCTCAGGAATCTCTGCTAAAGATACATAGGAATTACCATAGGATACTTCGACAGTGCCGTCATTATTTACACTGATATCCAGCAGATCCCTGTTTGCAGAGCAGGGCAGAGTCTGGAAAGCGACCGCTTTCATCTCATCCTTTATCTTAAGCAGGCGGCTTCCCAGTCCTGTTCCGACCAGAACATACCCGGGGAGATCTTCAGGCATCTTCATGAACACAAAGGGGGAATCATATACGGTCGAAGAATAACGGTCAGTATACGCGGCCATGGGAACCGAGCATCTGTATTCCCATGCGGCCTTAACTTTGTCACTTACCGGATTAGCCTCCACACGCTCCGCTATGTATTGGTTCTGTACGTACGCCCCCAGTTCAGCCTTCTCCGTATATTTCTCAGCAGCAATATATACTCCGCCATCATCCTGCTCTTTGAAATAAAGTACTCTCTGATCCTTCCTGATCACGCCGCTTTCGCTGACCTCTACAAAACCGCCGTCATCGGTATATTTAAAATATGACTCCATATTTCTTCCGTCAAAACTTTCAACCTCAAGGAGCATCGATCCCTGACCCGGAAAGCTCACTTTGGCAAGCCCCACCGCCGGAGCATCATTAAAACTGTAGTATCCTGCATATTGTTTTATTTCTTCGGGAATGGTTTCCACAATATTGACATCGACCGGCTTAAGATCCTGCACCGCTATCCCCTGCTCTTCAAGTGCAGTATTTAGCAGAGCTTCACACATGAGCTCGCAAAACTGACTTCCTCCGCCGCTTGATAAAACCGCCACGCTTATCTTTTCATCCGGTGCAACCATCAAATGGGAATGCATGGTCCGCACATCACCGCCCTTGCCAAGCACCTGAACGCCTTCACGCTCATACTTAAGTGACTCGACATAATCCCAGCCAAGACCGCAGCCGTCAAGATATGCATTATCGGAATCCGTCCAGCATTCTTTCATTTCATCAGCCAGCCCCGGACTGACCAGACTGTCACTGCCGGTAAAGAAGGAACTTCCGAATACCGCCACATCTGATGCAGTGGCGCAGATGCCGCCGGAGCCAAAGTCCATACAGTATTCGTAATCATTCGGAAGGCCGCCTACATATACACTGACCGGATTTCCCAGCTTGTCGGCATTTTCCGCGGTGCCGGTGTGGCTTAAGCCAAGGGAAGCCGCAAGCTCATTTGTAATAAAATCTGTATAGCTCATACCGCTGACGTTCCTTACGATGATCTGCAGCAGACCGAAGCCGTCGTTACAGTATGCTGCATATTCTCCGGGATCCGCCTTCAGCCTCTGTTTCGCCAGGTTTTCAAGCAGAATGCTTTCCGCATCAACGTCATGATCCGCATACAGCGTTTCGTTGATAAGTGTCGTTCCCATAATGCCTGACGTGTGATCCATCAGCATCCTGACCGTGATATCCTTATATCTTGGATCCGCCATCTTAAAATCCGGGATGTATTCCGTAACCGGCGCATCAATGTCTACCAGTCCCCTGTCCGCAAGCTGCATGACTGCTGCCGCTGCATAGACCTTGCTTACGGAAGCCAGGCAGTATAC
Organism: uncultured Lachnospiraceae bacterium; assembly: GCA_947169935.1. Taxonomy (GTDB): domain Bacteria; phylum Bacillota; class Clostridia; order Lachnospirales; family Lachnospiraceae; genus NK4A136. The sequence continues at coordinate 23,347 of CAMVRS010000037.1, read as the reverse complement.
ACGTTCATCATCCTGCAGATCTGTCTCGTTTTGTGCCGCAGCGGGTTCTGCCTGTAAGGATCCTGCTGCACTTACGCTGCCTGCAACAGCAGCAGCGGTAAACATTATCATCAATGTACTTATGATCGCTTTTTTCATTCTTTTCACCTCTTATTCTGTCATAAGCTCGGTTACGGATACCTGCCGTATCTTACCGGCCGAAAGATAGGTCACTATATAGCAGAAGATAACCAGCGCCACCCCCGTGATCACCAATACCGCTGTATCAGCTTCATTCGGGATCCCAAAGAGCATAAGCCAGAAGACCTTATATATCATCGCTCCGAACACAGCAGCGATCACTGAAGCCGTCACTGTCGCCGGCAGCATCGAGATCGCCAGCTGCTTCATCAGATCCGCGGATGAGTATCCCATGCTCTTCATGATCCCCAGTTCTTTTCTCTGTCTTCTTACATTCGACGCCGCTATGATCACAAGTATGGCCGCTACGACTATCGTAACGAATACCGCTCCGCCGCCGCAGAAAAGTAAAAACATATTTGCGATCGGTTCGATCTGCGTCTTAAAAAGGTTCTGATATGAACTCATTTCCCGGATGACAAAGCTGCTGCTTCTGCCGGAGATCACCCTATCGCCTATCACAATGGAATAGTCAATATCAGTCACTCCGTAATGTGTGATCAGCGTTGCCATCTGCTCGTCTGCAACACTGCGGATCCTCTGCTCAAGATCACCCGATGCACCGGCACTTTCAGCCATATCTTTTGCGCTGGCTCCGTATTTTTCAGTCACTTTTTTCTCAAACTCCGATCTCTCTACACCTTTCTCCAGGAATACCTCCACGGTATCGGGACGCGCATTCGGAACACATCTTAAATACGCCTTTTCACTCATATAGATGTTATGCTGACCGTTGGACATCTCAGGGATGATCCCCGTGATGACCAGGCTCTTTCTCGTTCCGTTTCCTTCTATCGTTAAACTGTCGCCAACATGCAGATCGGAATCCATGCTCCTCATTAAGGAAATCGCCACTTCATTATCTTCCTGAGGAAACTTACCTTCAGACAGAAATATATTTTCAGTTTCGGAGAAATCATCATATACGATCACGGAATTAGACACCTTACTGCCCTCTACAGTCAGATCCTCCTCTTCATATGTGACCAGTGCTTTCCTGACTCCGGGGAAATTTCTGATCTCATCTGCAAATGCGTAAGCATCCACTCCGTCAAGAAGCACTATCCTTTCATCTGCTATTTCCATTCCCATCAGGCTTACGATCGCACCCGCACCCCGACTGAAGAAAACAAAGCCGCCTGTACTGAACATCAGCGCCGTACCTGCCAGCACAATGCACAGTCCTGCCCCGATATTCGTTTTTATATTCCTAAAGAAACTCTTAAACGCAAGGGTAACATTTATATTCTTTCCGGCCTTCGTAAGCGGCAGGATATTCTTACCGAAGTGATGCGTCCTGATCCCTTTTCGAAAAGCGATAACAGGAGGATATTTCCGGATCTGACCTGCCTTAAGCAGTGCGAAAAGCGTTGTCACCGCAACAACCGCTGCAGCTGTCAGCAGGATCTTAAGCCACTCAGGATCCCTGTGTATGGTGCGCCCCATCAGACCACCAAGAAACGAATCCATTACCGGAGAAAAAATGCAGGCTGATACTCCTCCAAGGATTGCCCCCGTCCCCGCGGTCAGCACATACTCAAGGATGTATGAAAGCGATATCTCTTTAGATCTGTAGCCCAAAGCTTCCAGAACTCCTATCTGCTGCATCTGGTCCTCTATATCATTGCTGATCTTATGCCGGATCAGGAAGATGGAAGCCGCCATCGTTATACACGCCATTATCATGGCAAGCCACATGAAGAGCTGACAGAAACCGGTCTCATTAATCTCCTCTGTCCGTTTTGATTCGAAGCGCATATCCGATTTCAGATTCTCGGAAGATCTTTCTTCACACAGCTCTGTATATTGAACCTCATCAAAACCTTCCCCGCCGTCAAATGCCAGGCATACGTACTCATCAATGATCCCTCGCAGCAGCTCATAATCCCGCTCTGAAACAACGATCTTATATCCGTATCCGGAATTATTGCTGAGTCCCGATTCATAAACACCTGCCACCATAAAAGGATAATCCCTTCCGCCGATGATCAGAGTAAACGCATCACCCGGCTCATATCCTCCGCTTATGGCAACACCCGAAGGGATCCAGACCGGGTGGGCAAGACCGCTGATCCGGTCTTCCTGCATACTGTCTGTGATAACAAAATCTTCTATCTTATGCTCCGACTCTTCTGTCAGAATGATATAATGATATGCTACCTTGTCACCATCCTTACTCAGGGTATTAATGTTGAGTGCGAACAGCATATTAAACTTCTCGTTATCTTTTATCCCGAAGTCCTCTTCCAGGATATCCCGGTACAGGGATCTGTATGCGCTCTCTCTGAATTCCACGTAATACCCACAACTGCCGGTGGCACTGAAGCACTCGTCAAAGACTTTGCCCATGCCAAGTATGGTCGTCAGAGCGGTCCCCAGAAGAAAGACCGTGATCATCGTCAGAAAAACGATAGCTGCCGCTTCTCTTTTATTCTTCCTTAAATTAAACAGGGATAATCTCACTATCTTCATTCCGATCACCATCCCATCTCATCGAGAAAGTTCTGCAGTCCGCTCCTTCTCGCCTTGCTGTCGTCTTCCTCATAGTTCTTCATACGGTATTCCCCGGCAACACTGCCGTCCCGCAAAAACAGGACTCTTGTGCCCCTCAGTGCAGTTTTCAGATCGTGTGTTACCATCACGATGCTCTGTCCGTTTTTGTGGATCTCTGTGAAGATATCCAGTACATCCTTACCTGAGGCCGAATTCAGCTGCCCCGTAGGTTCGTCGGCAAACAGGATCTTCGGATCATTGATCACTGCCCTTACGATGCCCGCACGCTGGGCTTCTCCTCCGGAAAGCTGGTTCGGATACTTGTTCCACATTTCCTCGGATAAGCCTACCTTTTTCAGTAAGTCCTGCGCTTTCTTAACAAGCTCAGGTGAATTCTTCTGTACAATGAGTGCGCCTGTCAGCACGTTATCAAGTATGGTCTGGTTTTCCAGAAGGTAAATGCTCTGGAAGACAAAACCGCAGTTTCCGCGCCGGAACACCGCCAGCTCATCATTTGTAAGATCCTGGATTTCCTTATTGCCGAAGAATACTTTTCCCATAGTAGGTTTATCCATGCCGGAGAGTGCATAAAGAAGCGTGGACTTTCCGGAACCGGAAGCCCCCATGATGATCGTGAAATCCCCTTCAAGGATCTCCAGATCCATATTCTTTATCACGTGCTGCTGCAAGCCGCCGTTGGAAAATGATTTGCAGAGTTTTTCTGTTTTTAAAATTGAAAAAGCCATATATAATATCCTTTCTTATAATACTGTCATTCTGAGGGCGCAGCCCGAAGAATCTTTCCTATCTGAAAGGCATTATATATGACTCTGTAAAGAACTTCCTTAAAACAATATTGTAAAAATATTAAAAACTTATTAAATGATCAACTCAGCGGAATGACCAGAGTGATCGTGAGCCCGTCCCCGTTACTTTCAGCGATCAGGTCACCGTTCATGCGTTTCATCAGGCTCTTTGCGATATACAGGCCCAGGCCGTGTCCGTCCTTTTCGCTGTTTTCCCAGTCTTTTCCCCGGTAAAACTTATTGGTGATCAGATCCAGCTCACCGGCAGGAACGCCCGGTCCATGGTCGCCGATCTGCATTTCCATATAATTATCCGCTACTCTGAAATCGATATCTATCTTTGTATTCGCATACTTATAAGAATTGGACATTATATTGCCGATAACCTGGGATATACGTTTGGGATCCGTATTGATAATGACAGAAGGTATTTCTCCCAATACGGCAAGGCCTCTATCATCAAAGCTCTTTACGATATCTCCCAGGATCGCTGACTTCTCATCTCTTAAGCTGACCTTAAACTCGCCCAGATCATCCAGCGTCGATGTAAACAGATCACTCACCAGCGTATCGATCTGTCCTGCCTTGTTAAGGATCCCCTCCGCATCTGTATTCAGCTGCGCTATCTCTTCTGATGAAAAAGCAATTTCCCCATCCGGCTTCTTTGTGTCCGTTTTAACGGACAGTCTCATCTGCATCAGTTCGGCTGCCAGCTTTATCCCTGTAACAGGAGTTTTCAGATCGTGGCTTAACGAAGCTACAAGCTCACGCTCCTTTTTCTGAAGTTCAAGCTCCCTGCTCTTTGTTGCCGCCAGTTCTTCGCGCATTATATCAAAGCTCTCCGTAAAGGCTCCGAACATATTGTTCCTTTCCATTTTAAGGGACTCATCAAGATTTCCCTGTGCAACCTTCGCGGCGAAATCCTTAAGGTTCTGAAAGGGCAGGATGATATTTTTGTAGACATAGATACCGTAGCATACCACTCCGGTCATAAGCAGAATATAAAAGATGATAAGAGCTGTCGTGAGTTTTTTCAAAAGCGCCCTGTATCCGTCCGTTCCGTCATCAAAAAGTATCACGGTCCCCCATACTTTATTATTATATGATAAATAGCGGTACGGGTAACGGTTCTGAATGGCTTTCTCTATAGAAATATCATCTGTCTTGCCGGAATGGGAATATATCAGATCATTTTCATTATCGATGATAATAAAATCAGCATCAAAATCTGCATTATCAAATGCAGAAAGATCATCCTTATGCTCTTCGGCATAGGCTGTAATGCGGTTCAGTGTAACAATGTTTTCTCCGGATACGCCAAAGGAAGCAGCATCCGTTTGGTTCGCAATTATCACGAAAGCCAGAAGTGCCACTCCCAATAGAAGCGATATAAGTACGATCATCCGGATATAGTTCTTCATCTTTTTTCTTCAACCATATATCCGACGCCGTATGCCGTTTTGATTATTTCGGGATTTTTCGGATCGGACTCGATCTTTTCCCTGATATGTCTTATATGCACGGTTATGGTTCCGTCACAGGTGTTTTCATCCTCCCAGACATTGTCCAGAAGCTCGTCCCTGGTAATGACCCTGCCTGCATTTTCCAGAAGATAAAGTAAAAGCTTATACTCCATTGCGCGGAGTTCTTCCTGATTTCCATGATCGATCAGTTTGTGTGTCGCCGTATCAAGATACAGATCCTCTCTTATAAGGATCCTGCTGTCTGCGGAAAGAGCTTTGGTTTTTTCCTTCCCGTCGGTTGCAGCGTTTCTGGCAGCTTCTCTTGCCTTTTCATATCTGTCCAGCACCGCTTTCACTTTTGCCAGAAGGATATTCAGCGTATAGGGTTTCTTGATATAATCATCCCCGCCGATATTCAGTGCGATAAGCACGTCATCGTCACTTGTACGCGCACTGATAAAAAGGATAGGCATATCATAGTTTTCACGGATCTTTTTGCACAGATCAAAGCCGGACTTATCACCCAGATTGATATCCAGGAGAAGCAGTGAAACTTCCTGTTTATCCAGAAACTCTACCGCTGCGTCATAGCTTGTAACATAGGCAGTCTTAACCCCTACTATATTGAAATACTCCGAAGTCGATCTGGCGATAAGCTCATCATCGTCGATCATTAGAACTTTTACATCATCCATGCGTGTCTGTAAACCTCCTGCGGTCTGCCCACGATAAGATCTATTCCTGCAGATTTACATTTCCGCTTCCAAGACCTGCATCGGCATCTTCCAGAGGCAGCCAGTCCAATACCTTCTTTATCTCTTTATCCCAGAAATCCCAGTCGTGCGCTGCCTCTTCATCTTCATCCCAGGTTATATCCGCGCCTTTAGAAAACAGATAATCCCGTAATTTCACGTTTACATCAAACAGATCATCGCGCTTCCCGCAGCACAGATAAAAACGCGGCTTTAAGCGTTTGGCGCTCACCAGCTCATCAAAAGCTATAAAAGGGTTAAGGTCTGTCTTTGCAGCTTTTTCGGGATCGTCAAATAAACTGTCTTCGAATTCCCTCTCCATTCCTTTCTCAAAAAGATGGACTGCTGCCGAAAGACCGGCTACATGGCTGAAGGTTTCAGAAAAGACAATACCGTTGCGGATCGCTCCGTATCCGCCCATGGATAATCCTGCGATATATGTATCTTCCCTCTTTTCAGAAAGAGGAAACATCTTCCGGCATACCAGAGGCAGTTCTTTTCCGATAAATGTTTCGTAATCATCAAAGGGCATCCTGCCTTTAATATAAAATGAATTATCACCGGAGGGCATCACCACGGCAAGATTCCGTTCCTCCGCCCACCTCTGGATACGGGTGCCGCTGATCCAATCAGTATAATTTCCCAGCAGGCCGTGCAGGAGATATAGGGTCTTGAATTTCCTACTCTCAGTATTTAAGTATTCTCCGGTTTCATAATTGATCTTATCCGCAGGAAGGATGACATTCAGCGTAACCGTCCTGAACAATGCCTGAGATAAATAATTTACCTGTATCAATGCCATATTATTTTACCCGCCTGGTATTATTCATGCATAAGAGCTTCCAGTTCGGCGCCGGACTTATCGTTCAGCTCCCCTTCTTCATAAAAACGGGTCACAAGAGTAGCTATAGCTTTACCGTCATAAGTGAACACAAAATCATAATAAGCAGGTTCACAGTCCTCCGGATTCAGATAGAAACTTCCCCAGCCCCATTCATCGGGAGTATCTACGTCTTCAGGATAATGAAGATCACAGTAAGTCACAAAATAGGGCATCTGGTCGGAAAACTTACAGTCAGCATAGTACTCATGATCATCACGATGTTTAAGTATCCATACGCGTATACCATAGTCCTTATCTGTGTCGGGATTAAATTCCACCCATTCGTTAAGCACGAATATGCAACGGACATCATCAAGAGAGTATTCTTTTCCGTTGATGTCATCAGCAGTTCCAACGCTGTTTCCCCATATTTTTACACCGCGCAGAACAGAGGGATCCCTGTCTTCAAGCTCGATCAGATTAAGTTTTCCCGTCAGCTTTGCGGGTACTGTCAGCTTGTATCCTGACTCATCGCTGTTCGTTTCACTGCTGCCTGCATCCTGTGAGCTGCCGGTATCCTGGGCAGTGCTCTGCTGTGTCGTCTGAGGGGTATCATCCGGTTTTCCCGTGTCAGCTCCCTTTCCGCATGCAGTAAGAGTCAGTATCATCCCGGCAGTAATTAACGTGCTGAAAAAACGTTTATTATTTTTCATAAAAACACCTCCTGAATGAATGCAGTTAACCTCTTAAATGATACCACGCATCAGAATAACAATCAACCTAGGGACGGTTCTCTGATCGTTTTTGACCAAAAAACCGCCCCCATAACAGCTGAAACCCTTGAAATTACTTGTCAATCACAGAACCGTCCCTCTGGTTGATTCCAACACATCCAGAAGGGCCTTGTGGGCAAGGGAGAATGCTTCAAAACCGCTTAAGGACTGACCGGTCTGTGAAATGATCGCATCCCTGCCTCGTTCAAGTCCGGCAAAACCCTTAAAATCAAACAGATGGGGTTCAAGGGAAAGGAAACCGTCAAAACCTTTTTCAAACAGTCTGCCAAGGATAGCCTCCACATTGCCGTCTCCGTATCCTGCGGGAACAACGGTTCCGTTTTCCTTACGCGCATCCTTTACATGTATGTATGCGATATGATCTTTTAAAAGCTCATATGCCTCAAGGGTATCCTGCCCCGCCTGGACAAAATTGGCAAAATCAAAGATCGCCTTGAAATGCTCCCCGGCAAAACTGTCCATAAGCTCACGGCACTCCGGGGCTTTTTCGCCGTATATGCCTTTCTCGTTTTCGTGAAGCAGGACTATATCATTGTGTGAAGCATAGTCAACGAATCTTCCCAGCCGTTCAAACACTTCGTCCTTCATGCTTATCCTCTGCTCATCGGATATATAAAAACTGAACATCCTTATATTCTTTGTATCCATCATATGGGCTATCTCACAGGCACGTTTGAATTCCTCCAGATGCTTATCAAAATCTTCATCGATACCTATTTTACCCAGAGGGGATCCAAGCGCAGAAAGCGCTATCCCTGCATCATCAAGTTTCTTTTTGATCTCCTTAACCTTTTCATCCGTATGAAAGATCAGATTATTGCCATCCACTCCACGCATCTCTACGTAATGCACATCAAGTTTTTTAAGGCTTTCTATCTGGGTATCAAGTTCCTGTGCTATCTCATCTGCAAATCCCGTGATCCTGTTGTATTTTTCCATTTCTTTCTCTCCTTATTTTTTTAATATGTTCCCGTTGTATCAAAAACTATTCCTGTATCTTCCTTCTTTTTAGATAAAGCTCTTCTTTTATCAAGCTCCTTCAAAAAAACCTCCTCATCTATCGGCAGCTCTACGGTTTTATCAAGCCATGAAGATAAGAACATCGCATTGGAAAGCATCAATGCGCGTATACCTTCCTGCCCGTCCGCTACCAGAGGAGTTCCATCCAGGATCCGTCCGGCAAAGGCTTTCAGAACACCAACATGTTGCTCGTTCTTTCCGTCGGTCTCCACCTCTATTCGTTCCATCTCCGGCTTGGCAAAGCCGTTTTTCTCGGTCCTGCAAAATTCGCGTTCATTCACTTTCAACTTGTCAAGAATAAGCTTTTCATGTTCGCAAACTATCTTTCCCATCTCAAAGGTAAGCTCCAGCCGGTTAGTTCCGGGCGCATCTCCCGTAGTGGTAACAAAGACCCCCGTCGCGCCGCCTTCGAATTCCATGTATGCGGTAACATCATCTTCCACTTCTATATCATGCCATTTTGCTTCATGGCAAAAGGCCCTTACCTTCACCGGCAGACCGCACAGCCATTGCAGCAGATCCAGCTGGTGAGGGCACTGGTTAAGTAATACTCCGCCGCCTTCACCGTCCCAGGTCGCCTTCCAGCCTGCAGCATCATAATAACTCTGTGTACGATACCAATCCGTGATGATCCAGTTAACACGCTTTAATGCTCCCAGCTCCCCGCTTTCGATCATTTCATGAAGCTTACGGTAAACGCAGTTTGTCCTCTGGTTAAACATGATCGCAAATACCTTGTCGCTCTTTGCCGCAGCTTCGTTCATTTCCCTTACCTGTTTTGTATACACTCCTGCAGGTTTTTCGCTGATGGCATGCAGTCCGTGCTCAAGCGCATATACCACAAACTCAGGATGTAAATAGTGCGGTGTGGCTATAAGAACCGCATCGCAGGTTCCGGAATCGATCAGCTCCCTGCCGTCAGAAAAAGCAGCTACATCAGCCGGAAGGTTTTCCTTTGCCCAGTCAAGCCTGCTCTGTCTTACGTCTGCAACTGCCGTAAGACACATGCGCGGCACCTGCCCTTTGATCAGGGAATTTGCATGATTACCTCCCATCCCGCCTAAACCTATTATTCCTATCCTTACTTCTTCCATCTCTGTCCTCCTTTATATTTTTTATGCATCTTCATAGATGCGCATCATGGTACGAAAGGTGTTTTCTACGCCGCTTATGTCATTCCGGAACCTTTCTCCTGTCCGCAGACATCTGTAGAAATCACCGATACAGGCCTTATGCCCGCAGCCCCAGTAATCCTTTCCTATGCCCTGCTCCTGTTCACAGATAAAATGTTCCGGCTTACCATCATCAGCATACAGGCTTACCTCCTGCCCGTTCATGCATATGCGCCCCCTTTCTCCCTGCAGCTCCAGGATCACCGGCGCATCTGATGAATAAGCATTCGAAGCATAAAAGCAGGCTCTTTTCCCGTCAGGAAATGACATCCAGGCTTCCACCGTATCCTCCACTTCTATTCTTTCCGATGTATGATGATTAGCCATACTGCTTTTTACAATTTCCGGCTCACCCAGGTATCTGAGCAGCAGATCAAGAGTATGTATGGACTGGTTTATAAGTACTCCTCCGCCTTCGGTTTCCTTCTTTCCTTTCCAGGGACTGACGGCGTAATAATCCGCATCCCGTTTCCAGGTAACAAAAGCCCTTCCGCCAAGTATCCTGCCTATGCGTTTTTCTGACACCAGAGCATCCATCTTAAGCGTAGTGTCGTTATATCTGTTCTGAAAGCAGAAGCCCAGCTTACCGGGATCCTTAACCGCTTCCCGCTTCATTTTCTCAAACTGCAGAATGCTTACAGCACACGGCTTTTCGGAAAAAACAGCCTTGCCGCTTTTTAAAAGTTCTACAGCCATAGGTGCATGAAGCATATGCGGGGTGCAGATATGTACTACATCCGTATCTGAATCACAGATCTTATGCCAGTCCGTATATATCTTTGCGTCCTTTGCATAGTCCTGCTTAAGCTTTTCCGCGCGCCCGGCATCGATATCACACAATGCCGTCACTTCCACATCATCCATGAATGAAAGTACCCAGGCGTGCACCTGTGCTATCCCTCCGCATCCGATGATCCCGGCTTTTTTCATAGCGGCCCTCCTTTCGTTTTTATCTGAATTAATCTTTGTGAGCCTATTGTAAGCCGCCATAAAATGTTTTAATATGTATATAAAATACATTTTTTATGTAATATTCCGACCCGTGGAGGCAGCATGGCCCGTTCCGAAAAAGAAAAAAGAAGATCCAATATATCACTGTTCCCCGTTGATCCGCCTTATGACGCAGCATACAGAAACGCTGATGCCCCCGTGCCTGTCGGCCCCCACTCCCATAACGCAGCGGAGATATACTTTACCCTGACTGACCTGCCGGACGTTCTTCTTAACGACACGGTCCTGGCCGTTCCCGCCGGTACGCTGATAGTCATCCCCTCTTTTTGCGTGCATCAGCTCTATCATGAATCCGGAATACGCTACGAACGCTATATATTAACCGTTCATGATAAATGGCTGGGCAGCGTCCTGTGTGAAGGCTCTTCGGAATTTTCATACCTTGAAGATGACGGAACTCCCCTTCTTCTTTTTCCGAAAGAAGAACAAAAAAAAGAGCTGATCCGCCTTTTTCGCGAACTGCTCTCATTTAAAGAACGCACAACCCCGGATGCCATGGTGACATTTTTCAGCCTGCTCAAGGAGATCCATTCCTTAAAGAAGGAACTTAAGAAAACACGCCGTCTGCCTGTCAGCGCTTCACAGAAAAAAGTAAATGATATCATATCCTATCTGTCTGCGCATTTAAGGGAAAACTTAAGCATCCCGGACCTTGCATCCCATTTTTATTTAAATCCTGACTATCTGGCCAGGCTTTTTAAACGTCACATGCATGTGCCCATCGGCCACTATATAACGCTTCAGCGCATAAACATGGCCGAAACACTTCTGCGCGAAGGAAAGACTGTTTCCGAGGTGCAGGAATACCTGGGCTTTTCAAGCTACGCCCATTTCTTCCGTACTTTTCAAAAAATCACCGGAATCTCTCCCAGCCGCTACCGCCGAACGATCATGGGGACGGTTCTCTGATCGGTCCGCTATTTAATCTGGCAGATAAAGCTTATCTTGCCGTCTTTCCATACAGCTTTTATACTACCGCCGGTTCCTTTACATATGCTTTCCGCTATTGACAGGCCAATTCCGTAACCGCCCTTATCAATATTGTGTGAGGTATCTTCTCTGTAGAAACGGTCAAAATACCTCTGCGCGTCTGTTTCTGAACCATTTTTAAAATCATTGGTAACCGTAAGTATTATGCTTTTCTTTCCTTTGGATAAAAGCACTGCCTTTATACTGCCATCTTCATCGCAGTATTTAAAAGCATTATCCAGCAGTATAGTGATCAGCTGTCTGAATTTGCTTTCATCTGTTACTATATGTACGTTATCCTCCAATTCGGATATGAGTTCCTTTTTACTCTGTTTAGAAAGTGCTTCATAATTCTTCAGCGTCTCCCGCGTTACTGCTGTTGCATCTATATCACACAGACAGCTCTTATCCTCGCGTTCGCTTGCCTTTGATATCTGTACCAGATTCTGTATAAGACCGTTCAAACGATCCACCTGATTTAATGTAGATTCCGTCCATTCATTGCTTCCGCCGGTCATCTCCAAAACTTCTGTATTGGCGCGTATAACAGCAAGAGGTGTTTTTAATTCATGACTTGCATTGGTTATGAACTGTTTCTGACGTCTTGCGTTTTCTATTTCAGGCCGGACCATCCTGCCGGACAGACATATAACCAGAATAAGCGTAATTAAAAGGGCTATCGTGCAGGTAAATACCGTGCCAATAGAAAGACGTATCATAAATATCATTTCTGAAATACAATCAAGTATCGTAATGGTATTACCCGAACCGCTATGGTTATTCAGATAATAATAGTTCCCGAATCTGCCAAACCCTTCTTTCGATCCCAGGAGATCAGCAGCAAAACTGCTTACATATTCAATCTCTTCATTGTCAAACGAATTGGATTCACATTCAATTATACCGTTTTCATTATATGAAAAAATAAAATAATGATTATGACGATAATCCGGCGCAAAAGCTTCAGAAAAGGATGGAAGCTTGGGTTTGTCTCCTGCAGTGATCAGATCATAGATATCCTCGTTATTAAAACTGCCATTAATTCCTGAAATCCCTTCAAGTCTGCGTTTTATAGTATAGGATGTGGCAATATAACTAAAAGTCATGATAACTCCTCCGATAAAGAGCATTACCATAACAAAAGAAAACATTGACAGGAAAATAAATTTACGTCTGAGTTTTTGTATTTCTTTCTCGCTCATGATGATCTCTCCGCAATCTGAAATACTCCGCCATGTTCACCATTAACCGACAGCTTTGAACCGATCGAAGATAGCTTATTGTTCAGGTATTTGACATACAGCCAGACTGTATCGTCGTCGGCATCCTTCTCATCCTTCCAGATTTTTTCCAGTATAGATGCGCTGGTATGGGAAATATCGGTATTTGTAAGCAAAAGCTGTATAAGTTCAAATTCTTTCAGCGAAAGACGGACCGTGTTTCTTGCCGTTAGCGAAAGATCAGTTGAATCCAGAACGATATCCGAGTATTCTATCTTTCGCGGTTCATATTCTCTTGATCTGCGTGTCATTGATCTGACTCTTGCCAGCAGTTCTTTCATCGCGAAAGGTTTGGGCAGATAATCATCTGCTCCCGCATCCAGACCGTTTACACGATCATCTATCTCTGCTTTGGCTGTCAGCAGCATAACGGGTATATGAATGCGGCGCTGTCTCATCTCTTTTAAAACTTCAATGCCATCGATCCCCGGCATCATTATATCCAGGATCACTCCGTCATATCCGTTGACAAGTATATGCTCTAACGCCGTATTACCGTCATATACACTGTCAACATCATATCCTTCGTGAGTCAATACCGCTGTTACGGCACGATTCAGATCACTTGTATCTTCAGCAAACAATAGTTTCATTGATGTTCTCCGTTTTGTTCAAATATCATATCCCTGATAGCCTGCATGGATATATCTGTGGATGACAGTTCGTCAGCGCATCTCTTAAGTTCTTTTTCTATGAGAGCTTTATTTCCGCCTATATTCTTCTTGTAGCGCATATGATGCTCCAGCGCCGCCCAGGTATCCATTGAAACCGTACGCAGCTGTATCTCCGCAAATAAGCCTTTTTGCTTTATTATCAGATGAAGACTTCGATATCCGTTGGGTTTTACATTTTTAATATAGTCTTTTTCCTGTATGATCTCCACACCCGGCAGCTTTGTCAGATGATCCCTCACAATATAAACATCAGAAAGGAAAGCGCAGACTATACGGACACCGATAGCATCATGTATAACAGAAAGTGCGCTTTCCTCGTTTTCAGGAATCCCCAGACGCCTGCATTTCTCACGCATGCTCTCTTCGGATTTGATCCTTGACAAAAAGTGCTCTATTGGCTGAATACCTGTACTTGCATAAATACTGTCGTTTATAATCCTGATACTGTCATCGATCTCTTCCATCAAGCTGTTCATCTCATCAAGATGACTGCCATATATACTGTCCATCCCGTCTCCCTTCAGCTACCATATACCTGTATAATATACCAGAAACCGATAATATGCGCAAATGAACCGCCCCCAAAGTATGCTTCTCTATTGATTGTTACAGTTTTATAGCTGATCGTTGCTCTTTTGTCTGTTTCCGTGTTCTCTTCTGCCTCCTTCATTATTCTCAGGCATCATACCGTCAAATTCTTTCATGTCCCATTGCCCTCCTTCTCCTTTGAAGCCTCTCATATCCTGTTGAGCGCCGTTTTCATCGAATGTTCCCTGGGGACCCATTCCGCCCTGAGGGCCCATGCCGCCTCTGCCGCCGGGTCCTCCAAACATCTGGTTATTTATGGTATTCGTCTCCTGCCCGTTCTCAATGATAGTTCCTCCGTTGTATTCAGCATTGCCGTCATAGTCGAAAGTGGACTGTCCCGTTATGCTTATGGTACCGCCATTTATCCGGATATCTCCGTTGGAATCAACACCATCCGTATCACCTGCGCCCATTGCTATATTTACATTACCGCCATTCAGTTCAAATAAAGGAGTTAAGGACGATGACTTTTTAGCCGCATTTATACCGTCATCCGATGCTGTTATATTGATATTCCCTCCATTGATCTCGATCTGCGTTCCTTCTATACCTTCGGCTGCTGTCAGGACGATATCTCCGTTGTCGATCTTTACGATCGTAGTTGCATGTATACCATCATCATTGGCATTGATACTTATGGTGCCGCCGGCTATATAGATATATCCCGTGGAATCATCGTCATTATCTTCTGCATGCAGGCCATCATTGCAGGCTGTGATATCAATATTTCCGTCAGCTACAAGGATCTCATCATGAGCTTCTATAGCACTTCCGGTGCAGGCGATCTCTATGGTCCCGCCGGTTACTTTTATATCATCTTTTCCGGATATGCCATTGTCTGATGATGTTATACTCAGGGTTCCTGTTCCATTAAGGACCAGATCATCCTTCGAAAAGATAACTGCGTCGGTATTGGTATCGCCGTCTGATGAGAAGCTGCCACTCACTATAAGCTCATTATCATCTGACATGGTGGTAATAAACACTTTATCAGCACTCTTTACATATATGCAAGGGCTGTCAGAATTACTGAGCCGGAGTCCGTCCAGTACCAACTGGACTTTGTCACTATCTTCTGCTTCAACGTATACAGTCACATTCTCCGCTTTTCCGCTCAGCACATAAATTCCTTCCGAATCTATAGTTACGTCCTTTCCATCCGAAACAGTAATGTATACTGCATCTGTAAGATCGGGAGTCTGCTGCATATCCCTGTCGGTAAACAGATCATCTGTATCGATCTCACCGCTTGTTTCGGAATCCGCACTGCTCTTATTGCTATTTAACTGTTCTAAAGAAACCTCTGAATTCTCTGTCTGTTTTACAGGATCTGCGGTTTTTGTATTACCGGTATTTGTCTGACCACAGGCTGTTAATAATACTGTTGCAGAAAGTATCGCAATTATCATTTTTTTCTTCATACCTTTTTCCTCCTGTTTTTAATATTTGATGATCTTTGTTTTACAGTGCCTCCTGGGCTTCAACCATACGTCCCAGGCTTATATCAAGGTTACCGTTTAATGTTCTTAACTCATCCAGAAATTCACGGGATGAAGCGTTATCTTTCATGACTACACTTAATGTAAGCTTATAAAGGCTTCCCATATTTGTAGTACGTACGTCATCATAACTGTATTCCTTAAGGTACTTATGAAAAACATCATCAAATCTGTTCTCATAATCCAGGTTCTCCGGTACAGCGATCTTAAGCAGCTTCACACCCTTGTTTTCGGCTCCGAAATGTAAGAGTTTAAGAAGAAGATTTACACCTGATACCACCAGTGAGAATATCAGTGCTATTCCTACATATCCCATTCCTGCTGCAAGTCCGGTTGCCATCGCCAGGAATATACCTGTTATCTCCTGCCCGCGTCCCGGCGCAGATCTGAAACGTACCAGACTGAAGGCTCCGGCAACTGCGACTCCCGCTCCCAGGTTACCGTTTACCAGAATGATCACCAGTTCCACGATCGTGGGAAGCAGCACCAGGGTTGTCACAAAGCTCTTTGAATAACGGTTTTTGATCATGTAAGATCCTGCTATGATAAGTCCGCACAGGAATGCTGCTATAGTTATGATCACAAATTCACTTCCGCTGAAGGTACTGCCTGATAATATAGATGAAAAAATATTGTTAAACATAAGCCATCTCTCCTTTCATTCTGCTGTTTTTCCATTCATTTGCCTGTGATATGTTGTCTGCTGCCGGGATCCTTACCATATTTCTCTTCATCATATCCGCATATCCCGCTCCGTACTTCGAAAAAGATGTGGGAAATACTCCCAGTTCACTTAATTTCTCTGACAGCTTACGCGGAAAAGCATTGCTGACCTTTATCTCCATCAGGTACTGTCCCTGCTGCAGCAACGGATTTGCTTTTTTGATCTGTCTTAAGTCGCTGCATCTGTCGTCCCACTCTATATTGCTGTCAAAGGTGACCCGGAAATCCTTATCCTCCGTCCCCGCCAGGGCGATACGGTCATAGCAGATGCTCATTGCCGGTATCAGTTCTCCGTACAGCCGGCGGAAAGCTTCTATTTCCTTTGCTATCTGGGATACGCCTATTTCTGTTTTCTCTCCCGAAAGATATTCATGCAGATCTTTATATTTTCCGGAGATCCTTCTTTTGTAAACGATCCCTGCATATTTCTTTTTTATCTCTATAAAGGCATTTGAATCATCCTTTGCGGTCCCGTAGGTCCTCAGCCTGAGTTTTTCCTTATACAGCGGTTTTTCCATCGATGTTCTGATCAGCCGGTGATCAGGAGTGTCATAATATATATTGTTGATCCGAGATAAGCCGTATTCATCTACCTTCGCCATACTTTCAAGAAACGCTGTAAGCTCTTTATATTGTACCTCATCCAGCAGGTATTTGATCTCTTTTCTCTGGAAAACTTCTCTGTATCCGCTCATATCCATCACTTCCTTTCAGGTATATCTCCTCTTTATGGTGCAATATTACTTTGTCAATATTAAACGAACATTAAAAAAGTGCCTGTCACTGTGAACAAATTGTTAACTGCCGTTAACAGTTTGTTCATGGTGACAGGCACCGTTAAATCCCATCGATGCTATTTTCGCAGGGTGACCCTGAATACTGTTTCTCCGTTATCGGAATGAGCCTTTATATCCCCGTTATGATTGCGGGCTATCCGCCTTGCGATCGCAAGTCCTAATCCATAACGGTTCTCCTCACGGTTTCTGGCCCTGTCCCCGCGATAGAAACGTTCAAAGATCCTTTCTTCATCCTCTTTCGGTATCGGATCCCCGGAATTTATTATCTGAATATCTATATTCCCTTTCCCCTTGCCCGAAGAAGCCAGAACCTTCACTGTGCTGTCTTTATAACTGTGACGTACTGCATTATCCAGCAGCGTTGCCGCCATCTGTTCGATCTCTTCTTTATTACACTTACATAGCAGTCCTTCTTCTATATCTGTCTGAACGGATACCCCCTGTTCAAAAGCAACAGCTTCATATGCCATACAGGTCTTTTCAAGGATCCGCGAAAGATCCTCCTCCTTGAAAGATACGATATCCTCTCCGCTCTCCAGGCGCGACAGATTTAAGAGGCCTGTTATCAGCCTGTTCATACGATCCGATTCATAACGGATATTATCGATATACTTCGGATCAATATCCGGACTCTGTATCTCATCCGCCGACGCCATGATCACTGCAAGCGGAGTCTTTAATTCATGGGATGCATCCGCTATAAACTCTTTCTGACGTTCAAAGGCTTCTTCCGCCGGCCTGGTGATCCATTTGGTTATGATACGTGACAGTACCACGATCGATACTTCTGCCAAAACAGTCAGCAAAAGCGATTCTGCCAGTAAAGTCCACAGCTTCTGCTTTACCTCCTTATTATTCATGATAACTATGGATTCGTTATCATCATACTTATATGAATAATTGCTGAAATAGAGATCTGCCGCGTACATCATGTCATGTTCTTCTTTTGCTATGATCTCTTCCGCCGCAGCATATACATCAAAATCATCAGATGTATTTCCGGAATTAAAAACTTCCGTTATCTCTCCTTCCTTTATCTCCACAATATAGATCTCGTGATCAAGGATCATCACATTTTCCATGTCCCTCGGCTTCATTTTCCAGCCTTCGTATTTTTCCGGCTCATCTATAGGTCTTACTGCTCCGGGTTCACGCATTTCCTTTTTATTCTCTAAAACATCAAGATTCCGGCGTATTTCTTCCTTTTGATCGGCATAGGTACGCACGTTAAGCAGAACCATTACCGCTATAAGGATAAGGCTCAGTATGAGTATCAGTGTAAATGCGGTTTTTCTTCTTAACTCTTTCATAGGCTTTTATTCTTCACACTCCAGACGATACCCCATATTGCGTATAGTCTTTATGGTTGTTTTAGAACCTATCACTTTAAGTTTCTTTCTGACAAATGACATGTAAGCTTCCAGATTATTTGATACAGCCTCCGAATCCATCCCCCAGACCCGGTCATAGATCATCTCTCTCGAGAGTATCCTGTCAGGATTATTCATAAGATATTCCAGAAGCTGAAACTCTTTATTATTTACGCCGACATCCTCCTGATTCTTAATGCAGCGCACTTTCGATGCACGATAATCCAATACGATATCGCCAAATTCCAGCACATTTTCAACAGCCTTCGCTATATTAAGCTGCGCATTAACCCTTGCCGCCAGCTCGTCAATATGAAAAGGCTTCGGAACATAATCATTTGCGCCTTTTTCGAATCCGAGAAGACGGTCCTCCAGTTCACCCTTTGCGGTAAGCATGATAACCTTTACTTCTTTATCCTGCTTACGGATCTCTTTAAGTATAGTTATCCCATCTACCTTCGGGAGCATGATATCAAGGATGATAAGGTCATACATTCCCGAGAGGGCATTATCCATTCCCTCCTCACCATCGTTCGATATATCCACGGCATAATGATCCCGTTTCAAACGATCAGATACCAGCTCAGCAAGAGCTTTTTCATCCTCTACTACCAGAATGCGCATATTTCACACCGTTATACCTTTCGATCCCAGGAACTCCCGGATCCTGTCATACCGCTCACACATCGCATTATAGGCCGGATCCGGGATCCAGCTTCCGTTGTGATGATGTAAAGTGTAGCTTAGTTCTGTGTTATATACAATACCCGTATCAAAACTTTTTCCGGTCAGTACTTCAAAGGGATATATGGTAACGTCCTCTATAAACTGGAAACCTCCGTTTTTCTTAAGACCGTGCTTTTCTATGACCTGTGTATAGCGCACCGGACAGGTAGAATTGTCCCAGGTTCCGTCCTCCTTTAAATAAGGCCTTTTCTCATAGCTTTCGCAGATCTCCTGCATAATAGGATGCCCCGGCTTTGCTCCCATTCCGGAGCCGCATTCGATACGGTCCAATGACTCAAAACTCATATAAGCATCATTATACAACAGATCCTCGACAGGGCGGAGCATCTCCACATCCAGATCCATATAAATACCACCATATCTGCGCAGCAGGTCTGCCCTGGCATAATCCGATGCAAAAGACCAGTTCCTGTGCTCAATTGCCTGTTCGAAAAACAGGCAGTGATCCGGCTTATAGTTCTCAAGATCCCATATCCTTATCTCCAGATCAGGTGCAAATTTTTCCCAGGATTCCAGGCATTTTTGATACAGCGGCGGCATTGGCTCCCCGGAAAACCAGATCCCATGGATGATCCCCGGTATTACTTTCTTTTCATGCTTACGGTAATTCACCGGCGGCTTATCAGCCGATAAAAGCAGCATATCCTCATACAAAGATTCCAGATATATAGACGGAACCGCTTCCGGCATAACCGGTTCCTTATCCGATCTAATCCGGGTCAGAATATCTTCATATCCGGTGACAGCGATAAGGATCACTGTATTACTGCTGTTCATCATTGCCAGTCTGTCTTTACCGATCCTTTCGTAAACCCGGTTTCCGATCGTAACATCAGCCGATCCTGGAACATCCACAAATCCTGTGAGGTTTTCTATCAGACCGCTTTTATGCAAAAAGGGGCAGGTCACATTGCGAAAATGCTTTCCACTGCCCCAGCAGATGATATCTTTTGTTTTTAATGTTTCAAAATACTCAGCTATAGTCATTATTTAACAGATCACTTTGCCATTCTCAAAAACTCTGCCTCATCAATGTCGAGTTCTCCGTCTTCGAACTCAATATAACCCACACGGTAATCATCCGTCATCTTCCTGAACTCCTGATACAGTTCTTTATTTTCTTCAATATAATCCTCTGCTTTACTCAGGGTTCTCTTATCTACAACATAGAACGCCACTTTTCCGCTCATGCATTCCAGGTCTTCAAACATATTGCTTATATAGCGGTATGCGGTTTTATCGACTTCATCATCCGGACAATAGAACAGATAAACCGTATAGCTGTTTTTCGGATTATTATCCACCAGTTCTTCAATGTCTGCTTCCGGATCATCTATGTCCGTATCATACACGATCGGGATAATATGAACAAAGTATTTACCGTCTATTCCATCAATATTATCTTCGATCTGCCTGGCCGTGGAATACAATATCCTTTTTGCCGCATAAGGATCGGATACCTTTGACTTATCCGGAAAGACCACTGCATCAAATATGATCTCGGGATAATCTGCTGAATATGCCTCAACCGTATATTCATCCGTCTTAAAGCCTTTTCCTATACCCTCATCCAGATCATAGCCTTCGCCCATATTCTTATTTATGACAAAATCCTCATCATACTTATCTTCCAGCAGTTCTTTTGCAAGATCCTTATGCTCCTGAGAGGACATGCATCCTGTAAGTGTAAGGATCATTCCGGCCGTTAAAATTGTTATTATTTTCTTTTTCAAAACAGTTTCCCCTTATCACATATAAAAACACTTTCCGAAAATATATCCGGAAAGTGAATTTTATCATATCCGCCTTTTTTGAGCAATCATGGGGACGGTTCTCTGATTGATTTTGCTCAAAAATCGCCTCTAAAAAAGCTCAAACCGCTGAAAATACCGGTCAACCGCAGAACCGTCCCCCTGATTGGTCAGGTTTTATCGTGAACTCCAGCTCAACCTCTGACATGTCAGCGGGAAGATCTCTTTCCCCCGCCACATTCAGAAGGGGAAAACCGGATGCGGACAGATGCACTCTGTGGAATGCACTGCAGCGGCAATTGTATTTATCTCTTTCCTGGGCATGATAAGCGATCATCAGCCTGCCATCCATATCATAGAAAAACGAATTGTGGCCGGGACCAAATATACCTTCTACTGATTGCAGATGAAAAACAGCCGTAGGCTCTTTTTTCCAGGAAGAAATATCCAGAAGATCCGCACCGGTCTCAGCCTTAAGATAACCTACAACATAAGCCGGTCCGCAGGCATCACCGCCGGAATATGAAAGATATACCGTATCCCCGGATATCAAGGCATAAGGACCTTCATTATTGATGGTGCCGGACTGGTTTTCCCAGCCGTATAAAGGCCTTGATAAAAGGACCGGTTCGGATGTAAGAATCCAGGGCTTTTCCGGATCGGTAGTCGCAATATAGAGCATGGAGCCGGTATCCTTTGGAGTACCGATGCCATAACGGTAAGACCATGCCAGATAAGCTTTTCCTGCCGATTCAAAATAGGTCATATCCAGCGTGATGCCGTCTTCGGTAAGGAAATGATCATTCATTCTCTTTACACGTATGGGATCTTCCCAGTCTCCGGCACACATTATATCCCCGCCTTCCTTAAGACGCATCATATGACACTGGGGTCCCCAGTTTTTATTGCTTACCGCAAAAAGTATATACAGCCTTCCGCCTATCACATGAAATTCCGGCGCCCAGAATGTCTGGCAGAGTCCCCTTTCCTCATCATAATCAAGGATTATCTTTGTTTCGACATCATCCGTAAATAATCCGTCAACAGTATCTGCACATCTTACATATAATCCAATATCGTTTACATTATCATTAGTTGCGATATAATACCATTTTCCTTCGTAAGAAAAGATCACCGGATCCGCCAGTCCTACCGTAAGAGGAAAACCGGTATCTATCGCCTGCATATGACCTGTGATACTGTATCTGCTGTCACCTTTTTCTTTCATGGATGCGATATCCCAGTATACAGGCTTTGGATCCTCCGATCCGTCCGAATAGATCACCCTGCCGCGGATATTCTTTAATTCTTCAATAGCGTCTACCCTTACATCTTCAGGCATTAAAACCTTCTTTGCTTCCAGAGGGATCCAGCGTTCACTTATTGCAGGAAAAAGTTCATCCGGGATCTGTATGCTTTCCGAAGCTTCCGGATCAACAGTATCTGCACTGCATTCTTCAAAGTTAACGAAATCCTTTGTCTTCCATGCGATAATACTGCTTTCGTCCGCCGGAACAGGCTGTCCTTCTTTATCTATCACTTCGGCATAAATAAAATACACATCATCTTTTTTTACCACCAGGGGATTACGTATCCCTCTTTCATCCAGAGTGTTATCTTCCCTTATCTTTGCTTTCGCAAACAATATACCGTAATCCTGGTTAAGGACTGTTTCCTTCCCGTCACTGCATACCGCAAAATGCACACTGTTTCCAAGCGCCGCGGGATAATTCTTACCTGTCGGTTTTCTTGTAAATACTTTTAATGATATCATCTCATTCCTCCAAACGATCACGGGGACGGTTCTCTGATTAATTTTGGTCCAAAATCGCCTCTAAAAGAGCTCAAACCGTTGAAAATACCGGTCAACCGCAGAACCGTCCCCCGGTTGTTCCCCGGTTGTTAAAATACGCCCGCTACGTCCGCGCCTTCTCTTACAAAAGCGATGAATTTATCTATAGGTGCTTCACATTCTATCCACTGCCCGCCTTTTACTATCGTTTTATTGTTTACATCCTGCCAGCTGCCTTCCGGAAGATATACCTTCCTGGATGTGCAGCCCTGCTCTGTGATGGGAGCAAAAAGTATATCTTCACCAAACATATACTGGTCTTCAAGCTCATAGCAAACAGGATCCTTATGATAGTCGAAAAACATGGGACGCATTATAGGCTTACCTTCCTTTGATGCGATATCCATATACCTGCAGATATAAGGTTTGAGACGCTCACGCAGTTTTACCAGTTCAGCCAGTATCTCATAATTTTCATCGCCGAAACTCCATATCTCGTTTTCTCCGCCGGTGCGTTCCTTTATCCCGGGGAAGCGGTCCGTCTGGTCGGGTGTGCGGATCCTGGCACCGTGCAGTCTCATTACAGGACAGAACACTCCGAACTGTGCCCAGCGCACTATCAGCTCACGGAAGTATTCACTCC
>CAMVRS010000036.1 GCA_947169935.1 uncultured Lachnospiraceae bacterium | reverse complement strand
GCTGAGCTACGCGCACCCGGAATTGAAAGTGTTTTTCAACGTCCACGGGATACAATATCACATGCGGAATAAAAAGTCAAATGCTTTTTTAATGGACTTATGAAAAAAAATGTAGTAAAATATCATCAAATGTGTTCTTAAGTCATTAAGACTATTTATGAGGAGGAACAAAACAATGGATGAAGAGATCAAAAAGGACCAGGCAACAGATGACCGCGTATTTGTGGACGCTCTGAATGAAGATGCTCCTGCAGCTGATACTGCAGCACCTGCGGCAGGAAAACAGCCGGCAGACGGGGCAGCGGAGCAGGCGCCTAAAGCAGAGCCGATGCCGCCGGTAAATAATGCGTCGCCCAATCCGATGCCGCCGGTAAACAATGCATCGCTCAACCCTATGCCGCCAATCAACAATGCATCGTCTAACCCGATGCCGCCGATCAACAATGCATCATCAAATCCGATGCCTCCGATCAATAATGTGTCACCCAATCCGATGCCTCAGATGAACCAGCAGGTTAATCAGATGCCTCAGATGAATCAGCAGATGAACCAGCAGCCCATGGGCATGCAGCCCCAGCAGGGACCCTTCAGCGGAGCACCCCAGCAGGGACCCTTCAGCGGAGCACCCCAGCAGGGACCTTTCAGCGGAGCACCTCAGCAGGGAAATTTCAACGGGGCACCCCAGCAGGGACCTTTCAGTGGAGCACCCCAGCCTGAACCCAAGAAGAAAAAGAGCGCAGCACCTATCATAATACTTGTTGTAGTTCTTCTGCTCCTGCTTTGCGGCGGTCTGGCAATACTGTACTTCACCGGTATCATAGGACCCAAGAAAGAGATACAGCTTTCAAAGACCAAAGTAAGCGTTGAGGCCGGCGAAGAAGTTGTTATCAAGATCGAAAACTACGAAGATGAGCTTGACGGCATCTATCTGACTTATGAGAGCGAAGATCCCAAGATCGCAAAGATCTCCGAGGAATATGACGATGCTTTCGTTATCCAGGGTAAGAAGAAGGGCAAGACTACCGTTACAGTCAGCGGCAAGGGCTGTGAGACCATTACATTAAACGTTACTGTTAAGGATTGAGATAAATGAACAGATCTGCAATTGAGATAGACCGTGTCTTTTTAAGTACTATAGATGCATCTAAGGCGTTCGTTGAATATAATGAATGGACCATAGATCCGGATGGGGAGATATACCAGTATATACTCCAGCTGTTCGCGCATAATTATTCGCAGTCGGCAGCAAAGAAGGCACGTTATGCAGAAGATTCGTTTCTGGCACAGATCACACCCACAGAGGCAGATGCTTTTGATGCCTTTGTGGATGTGATAGGCGATGAAATGCATGAATTACTGAAAGATGCATACGGAATGCAGCCCGGAAGCGGACTCTTTGTGTATGCTACCGTGGAAGAGCAGCCGGTCATCGCTTTTTTCAAGCTTAACTACCAGAGCCGTTTTGCATGTGAGAAGCGGGACGGCAAAGTGGTATGGGCAAAGGACGGCAGGCTTCTTCCTGCACATACCCAGAAAGAATATGATTATTTCTATATAAATGTTTTTGAGCGTAAGGTCTGGATGTCTGATATGCGCTGTATGCTTGACGGTGAAAGTATCAACTATATGGAGGAGCGTATATTAAAGGTAAGCCTTGAAAAGTCCGAGAAAGAGACCGTGCAGGTATTCCAGGAAGCTGTTATGGATACCATCAGGGAATGTTATGCGGATGAGGCGCCCAAAAAGCTTTTTGAATACCGTAAGGAAGTAGCGGAGGATGCAAAGGAGAAGGGTGAGATAAACCCTGTTCGCATACCCCAGCGTATCTTTGCTGACAACGAAAAGGCAAAGGAACGTTATGAGGAGAAGACTCAGGATCTGGAGATAAAGGATACTCCGGTATTTGTCAGTCCTCAGACCAGAAGAGCTCTGGTCAAAAAGCAGAAGATAGTTACACAGAACGGTATAGAGATCCTGGTACCTCTTGAATATCTGGATGATAAGAATGTCTTTGAATACAAACAGGAAAACGGCATGGTCAATATCTATATCCATGACATTAACGGAACGCTGAAATAACAAAGCTTTCGGAGGGGGAAATGAAAGCGACAAAGAATATCCGGCGCTATATCGATGATCAGAAACGCCTGGAGGACAGGCTTTTTTCCGTTGTTCTGATGGTGGGCGTTGTTATCGTCTGGGTTTCCATGGTTGTTACTTTCATAGAGAAGCTCGGACCGGGAGCTAACGTAGGCCCCATAGCCTCCGCTATCATGCTGCTGGTTGTTATCTTCGTGGCGTTTAAGCTCAAGAAGATGGATCTGGCAAGGCTGATGCTTTGTTATACTTTGAACTGTTTTGTAGTACCGCTGGCATTCTTTTCCTGCGGCGGTATCGATTCAGGAATGCCGCTTTATATGCTGGCAGGATTGTTTCTTGTGGTACCCGTTCTCAAAGGGGCTAAGAGGATAATCTGTATCGTAGTTACTTTCGCAGTAGATATTGCCTGTATAGTCATTTCATATTTTATAAGACCGGCTGCTGCTGTGGCAGAGGAAAGCAGTGTGGGAGTTTTTGCCAATCTTACGCCTGAAGCCAGAACGGCAGATATGATCTGTTCGCTTATACTTATCGGTCTTTATGTAGTCATCACCACATCATTGATAATGGACGCTTATCAGAAAGAGAGGGAGAGCGCGGAAGAACTTCTTATGAAGCTTGATGAGCTTTCCAGCAAGGATGAGCTGACCGGGCTTTATAACAGGCGCGGTTTCTTAAGTTTCCTTGAGCAGACTCCGGTAAAGGATGACGAGAGATATTATCTCTGCATGATCGATATAGATCATTTTAAGCGTCTTAACGATAACTATGGGCATTTCTTCGGTAATGCGGTATTAAGACAGCTGGCCACCTTAATGACAGATGAAGTTGATGAGGATAATAATGAGATAGTGGTCAGATACGGTGGTGAGGAATTCCTTATCATCATAAGAGCAAACGGAAAAGAAGAAGCGTACAGAAGGATAGACAGGATCAGGGCTAATTTCGTCGATATCAGATGGGATAAAGATCCGGATCTGCTCACTTCTTTCAGCGCAGGACTGGTCCGCTGCTCAAGATTCGGTGCCACATCGGAAGCCATCGATTTTGCTGATAAGCTTTTATATACCGCTAAGGAGAACGGAAGAAATCTGATAAAGATGTAGTGTGCGCGTCATCCTGAGCGAAGCGAAAAAGTGAGGCAGGAAATCTATGATTTCCGTAGCCAAACTTTCCTACTCGGGGATCTTTAGTCTAATATATCCCTCGGATTATCACCACTGTTTTGGAATTCTGCCCTTGGAAGGTCTTCCTTCATGGGCAGTTTTTTCTGTCCTGCCAGATTAAAGGCGTTCATGTCTTCATGGATGTCTGCTGCCTTCCGGGCACATTCATACAGATTCCCGTCCAGCCATGAAAAGTCGATAATACCGCGGGAGAAGGTCTTGTCCATAGCAGCGCGGGAGAGTTTAAAGGTCCTGTTTATACCGGGGATGCGGATGCTGCCGCTCCTGCCTAAGTCATCGGAATATCCCTGGGTTACGATGTTCATTTCAAAATATGAAGTACCGTCCGGATTATGTTTTTCATCAACCTTGATATCAAGTGAGCCATGATATCTTGCATAGGTATCCTGCAGGACATTGGAGATTTCCACGTAATCCCTTATCTCTTTAAGTTCTGCAATAAGAGCCTGAAGCTCATTGTCTTTCTGTATAAGGGTGGCATAATTTTTCTGAATTTTGTGATCGGTCAGAGAAGCGATTATGCCGCGTTTTGAAAAACAGCTTCCGGCAAACATTATCACGCCGGCGATAAAGAAAAGATAGACCGGAGTGATATGTAATCTCAGGCCTAAAAAACCTATGCAGACCAGTATGCCGCTTACAAAGAAATCCCAGAAGCGGTTATCACTGTGTTCGAGCATTGAACTGTATGATGAACGGAAACGGTCAATCTCCGTCAGGGCGTTTTCGATATCTTCAGTTTTGTTTTTGCTGTATATGAGTTCTGTTTTCATAATGGTATGATGTGTCAGGTCTCCTGGCTGGTTTCAAGACGGCGGAGCAGGACAACGGCGTCAAAAAGCGGCTGTTTCATCATGTGCTCGGCGCCTACGCGCTGAACCATCTCGCTTACCATTTCTTCAATATATTCGTCGGTGAATTTGCCGTCCGGACGTATATAATCTATGCTGGGAATGCTGGATACCAGTCCGCTGTCAGACAGGCATCTTTTAAGCTTTACAACGATATCATCATATTCTTTGGCGGTTTCGTTTTCTCTTATCATTAAAAGCTTCATACTGTTTATCCTCCGTTTTTACTTACTTGCAGGTATATCATTCTGAGGGCGCAGCCCGAAGAATCTTTATAAAATTATATTATATCTGTACATAACCTGCAAGCACCGTACGGGCGCGCATCCGCACTGGACGGGCGCGAAGCCGCACCTCTTGACATGCCTCATAGTGCGGGTATACTTAATTACAGTGTTTTACAGGAGGCGTAGAGGATGTCTATACGGGCACTGATAATCGAGGATGACAGCGAAATAAGAAAACTTCTTGCGGATTTCCTTGCGGGAAAGGGCTATAGTGTTACCGAAGCAGAGGATGGACGTGAGGCATCGGCGGTAATGCTGGCAGAGAAATTCGATATTATCCTGATGGATATGATGCTGCCGTACAAATCAGGGGAGACGCTTATCGAAGAGCTTAAAGAAGATCCTTCCGC
The DNA here is from genome assembly GCA_947169935.1 of uncultured Lachnospiraceae bacterium. GTDB lineage: Bacteria > Bacillota > Clostridia > Lachnospirales > Lachnospiraceae > NK4A136. Next base: position 20,666 of record CAMVRS010000036.1, on the reverse strand, counting down.
AGAACGGAGCAAGACTCCCGTGATAGTTATCTCTGCCAAATCCAAACTGGATACGCGTCTGGAAGTGCTCCGCATGGGAGCAGATGATTATATCATCAAGCCCTTCGACCTTGAAGAAGTTCTGGTACGTATAGAGGTGGTACTGCGCAGGCTGCATGAGCAGGAAGAATCGACAGAGGTATTGAGCTGCGGAGAACTGGTCTACGACGTCCGTAATAACAGCGTGAAGGTTAAGGATACGGAGCTTAAGCTTACGTCTAAAGAACTGCAGCTGCTTAAACTCTTTATGAAAAATCCTAAGAAAACATTTACCAAAGCAAATCTTTACGAATCCGTATGGGATGATGTGTATTATTGTGAGGATAATACCATTAATGTCCATATCAGTAATCTCAGAAATAAATTAAAGAAGGCGGCGGGAGAGGATATTATCGAAACTGTCTGGGGCATAGGCTACCGCTTGAAAGACAGCAGTGAGGCGTCATCCTGAGCGCAGAACTACAGTTACTGTCATCCTGAGCGCAGAACTACAGTTACTGTCATCCTGAGCGCAGCGAAGGATCTTGAATAGGTTAATTGATATTGGAAAATTTATTATTGATAACAAGTATCATATTATTGTTAATTTGCCTTGCTCTTTTCATCACCCTTCTGGTGATAAAGCGGAATATAAGAAATGTCACTGACGAGCTTAAGAAAAACCGGGATACCGGCTACGACAGGCAGATAAGAGTCGCACTGATCGATAAAGACATAGAACAGCTTGCAAAGGAGCTTAACCATAATCTTGATCATCAGAAAGAGCTTAAGCATAAGGAGGAGGCTGCAAAGAAGCAGCTGGAACAGTCCATATCCGATATAGCGCATGACTTAAGAACCCCGCTTACGGTCATTAAGGGTAATCTGCAAAGGCTTTCCGAAGAGACTCTGAGCCCGGAGGGCAGGCAGTATCTGGATGTGAGCAGCCGTAAGGCAGAGACTTTAAAGGGAATGGTAGATGAGTTTTTTGAAATGTCGGTGCTCGAAAGTGATACGCAGGAGGCGGCACTTGGGCAGCTTGATATCGTAAGTTTTTTGGCGCAGTTCATCATAGATCATGAAACCCTGATAAGGGAAAAGGGACTGACGCCGGATATCAGCTTCCCGGAAAGATCTGTCTTTGTAGAAGCAAACGAAGAAATGCTGAACCGCGTATTTTCAAATCTACTGGCAAATATCTGTAAATATGCAAAAGACAGTTTCAGCATAAGCGTTTCGCCTGAAGACGGGACGGTTACCGTAGGTAATAAAATATCTTCTCCGGATGAGATAGATGTAGAGCATATTTTTGACCGCACCTATCGTGCGGATAAGGCCCGCCGTGAGGGCAGCGCAGGACTGGGACTGTATATAGCAAAGCTCCTGATGGAAAAGCAGAAGGGGCATATAAAGGCGGATGTGGAGAACGGACGGATTATATTTGCTTTGTGTTTCTGCGGAAAATAAAAACTATACAGTGACGTATTAAAGTTTAATAAGCAAAACTATCAACAGACAGGGAAAATTTTCCTGTCTTTTTTATTTCTTAAGAAATTCTTTAAACTTTACTTTTATACTCTGAAATATCAAAACGGAAAAGAGGAGGAGTATATGTCAGAAAATATCGTAGATGTAAAGAATATGACGAAGCAGTACGGCAGGCAGCTGGCGCTGGATGATGTGTCTTTCGGTATAAAGAAGGGCAGTATTGTAGGACTGATCGGCCCTAACGGCGCGGGCAAGTCTACCATCATGAAGATAATGGGCGGGCTGGTTTTTCCTACATCGGGAAGCCTTAAGATGTTCGGGGAGAGCAGCGAAAAGGGACTCAACCATTCCAGGAGCCGCACCAGCTTCATGATAGAAACGCCTTATGCAAAAGCTGATATGTCTGCCAGGGAAAACCTGGAAAAGCAGCGCAGGCAGAAAGGCATACCGGATAAGGGAAGGATCGATGAAGTCCTTAAGATCGTTAAGCTGGAAGATACCGGCAAGAAGGAAGTGAAGAAATTTTCACTTGGCATGAAGCAGAGGCTTGGTATAGCAAATGCATTGCTGGGCAAGCCGGAGCTGATGGTGCTTGACGAGCCCATAAATGGTCTGGACCCCGAGGGGATCGTTGAGATAAGGGAGCTCCTCAGAAACCTCAATAAAGAGGAAAAGGTGACCATAATAATCTCCTCGCATATCTTAAGCGAGCTTTCACAGCTTTGCACGGATTATATCTTTATCAATCACGGAAAGATAACCGATACGCTTACGGCGGAAGAATTAAGTCAGGAGTGCAGCGAATATTATCATATAGATACGGACAATAACGAGCTGGCAAGCTCGATACTGACAAAAGATTGCGGCATCAATAAGCTGGAAGTACTGGAAGACGGGAGCATGAGGATATATGAGGGCTTTGATGATATGCGAAGGATATCGAAGGCTCTTTATGAAGGCGGAGTGATCCCCATTCAGCTGGCGCGTAACGAAGTGAACCTGGAAGATTATTATATGAAGAAGGTGCAGGCGGATGTATAACATAATCAGATCCCTTAATTTCACAAACCGCAGGAACATGGCGATATTGTTAACCATAATATCCATGATAACCCTGCCTTTGCTGATACCGATGTTCGTATTGAACGTTCCTTTTAAGGATATCACCGGAGGCGCATATTTCACAAATCTCTGCGGGGAACTGTTTACGATATGGATATTCCCGATAATGATAATCAGCTGCATCGCGGCATCGGCGGACGCGGGGGATAAGACCATTTATTATGAGATAATGGCAGGCCACAGCCGCAGCCGTATCTTTTTTGCCAGGATAATAAGCGCATTGGTTTGGGGAGTGCTGTTGTGTGCAGTAACTTTCTATCTGCCGCTGGTATATTACGGATTTATAAACGGCTGGCCTGTAGAAGGCATAAAGATAAGCGATATAATACTGCGCTGCCTGTTAAGCCTTCTGCCAATGTTCCGTATCGCTGCTTTCTGCATAATGGTGTCGGTAGTGTTTAGGAGTGCCGGTAAGGGCATAGGTTTTTCATATCTGTTTATCGAAGTGGAGGTCCTGATAATAGAGATCACAAGCGAATTTATTAAAACGCTTGATAAGACTTATCTTTCGGGACTGTATAACGTGATGGACCTGCTCACTCTTGATAACAGCCGGAACTTCGTTATCAACGGAGAAAAAGTGGATGTCTATGAAACTGCGGTCAGCGGAAAATATGCGTTGATGACTATAGCCATATCGCTCATCATTGGCGGGATATATCTGACGGTCGCATATCTGGATTTCACGAAGCGCGACAGGAATTAAAGTGTCATAAGGAGCAATCCCGCCGTGTCATCCTGAGCGCAGCGAAGGATCTTTTTAAAGAGAATAATTTGGAGGATATAATGAAGAAATTACTTTCATCACTTTCATACCAGTCGCTTCGTAACGGAGCGTTTTACAGGCTGACAGGCTTATTCATAGTTGCAATGGCAGTATTAGGAGTTGTGCTTGGCCTTTCATCAGACGATGTCCCAAGCGCCGGAAAACTGATCGTAGATTCGCCTTCGGTACTATGGCTGTTTCAGACTATGGTAATAGCGATCATTGTCGGAACTGTATGTGCCGGGGATTTTAAGGATAAGGATCTTTATTATGAGATCATGTCTGGACATTCACGCCTGAATATATTCTTATCAAAGGCAATACCGGCAACGGTTTTTACAGCTTTGCTGGCAACTTTGATCTCGGCTGTGCCTGTTATCAGTAACTGCATCTTCTTCGGCTGGGGGGATGTGATAGAAGTTAAGGGTGCGGTAATAAGGATAGCGCTTTGCTTTTTCCCTTTTCTCAGGCTGGCTGCATTCTTTACGCTTATTGCATTCTTAAGTAAAAGCAGGATGCTGGTGACAGCACTGGGATACATAGCAATGTGTTTTGGAGTGGTGTTGCAGAATATCATAGGCAGCCACAGCAGCTTCCTGCTTAGCTTCTTTAATCTGCAGGATCTGATGGACTATGACACCTGGTCGATCTATAACCTGAATCCGGCGGGCGGGATAGTAATGCACACTGCATATGACAGCAGCATAAGCGGAAGAATGATAACAGGAACAATAATGATATCAATACTTGTAAGTGCGGTTTACCTGATAGCCGGATACGGTTTTTTCCGTAAAAATGATCTGGATTAGAAAGGAGTCAATATCATGGATATGTTAATGTTTTTGATCCTTGCGATATGTATCTTTGGTTTTTTCCTTCCGTCAATAAGGAAAAAGTATGATTCATCAATATGGCGGCTTGTATATGTAGCTCCGCTGATACTGGCGGTTCTGATCAGCCCTTTTATAAAATGGAACATCGGTTATGCAGGTATGTATCTGGCGGTGATATTGATGCTGCTTCAGCTGTTTACGGAAAAGCAGGGGCTGAATAAGCTGATCTCCGGCGGGGCCGCTGTGTCTGTCATGGTATCGATCATATGCATCATGGTCCTTAACATGGGCGTGGGCGGTAGTTATACCGGAGATTTTGAAGAGGCTTTTGCCGTAATGAAGGAACATTATGTGCTTACCGAAGAAAAGGGCATAGACTGGGACAGCCTGTATGCAAAGTATCATCCGCTTTTTGAAAGGGCAGAGAGAGAAAAAGATGAGATACTGGATCATAAGAGCTGGCTTCAGTTCACTCAGGAATTCCATGACGGGCATGTGGGATACCTGGCGGCGGATTCACAGAGCGCGGAGAGGGCAGAATGTGAGATATTCGGAAACGACTACGGCCTTTCACTGCTAAGGCTCACAAGCGGTGAGTATGTGGCGGTGAACGTTGAGGGCTGCGAAAAATCTTTGAATATACTTGATTACGGTAAGGACTATGAATACGCAGAAAACTATCTTTCGGATGATGCAGAGTCTGACCGGCTTCAGCTTTTAAACGCCGGCCTTCATAACGGGAGTGTGATCACGACCTGGAACGGAAAGAGTATTGAAGAAATTGAGAAGGAAGTGGATGTTTATGTTGAGACTTTCCCTTCGAAAGATAATGAGGAATTTTATCTGCCAATGTATGCTGCAGGCAAAGGCGGTGACAGTGTCGAGATAGGTTTTATCGATGATTCCGGTATGGAGAAGACCGTAAAGGCTAAAGCGCTGGGGGCATACTATCCCAGGATGATAAGTACCGTGAATAAACTGGATGACGGTGTGAACATATCAAATCTTGATTTTCAGCCTGTTAACAGCGAAACCGCAGTCCTTCGCATTTATCAGATGGCCTATGATTCAAAGAGCTATGAAGGTTCGGATTACACGGCCATGACAGAGGAAGTAAGACAGAAAGTCCTTGAATACCGTGACCGGGGTTATAAGAGGCTTATCATCGACCTCAGAAAGAACGGCGGCGGCAGCCCCTTCATGGTAGGCGGTGTGGTACAGCTCTTTGCGCCGGAAGGTGAGCATCTTATCAGCTACAGTGCAGTTATAAATGAAAAGACTGCCACCTATGAGCGCGGCGCGGACGGAAAATATGTTAAGGATCAAAAGATAAGTTACATGGGTGAAAACTTATGGGATCAGGGAGATATCATAATCCTTGTAAATTATGAAACAGTCAGTGCCGGTGATATGATGACCTACCTGATGGCTGAGTATCCCAATGTGACTATCATGGGCTTTACAGGAAGCAACTCATCCTGCCAGGCTGTGACCTCTTATAGCACGGCCAGCGGAGGTATATCCTTTTCTGCTGTCCCGAATATCGGCGAAGACGGGGAGCTGATCATAGATACCCGCACAGACCGTGTGCGCGGCGTGCCCATCGATCATGTGATCCCGCTGACTGAAGAAGCGATAGATGCGATTTTTGATAGAGGCGAAGACTATTTGCTGGACTACGCTGTGAATTATTGAAGACGCGGGGACGGTCCTTCTGAGGGTGTTCCTTACGGCTATGAAGAAGATGAGGAAGCGCTGGATGATGCTGCCTGACCACTAAGACCGCGTTATCAGAAGAACGGCCAGAAACTCAGGAAATATCCGGGCACTACCACAATGATAAAGAATGCCCAGCTTATAAGTGTAAATGTTTTTATGAATGCACCGCCCCTACCGGGATAATCCCTTACGTAGAGGCGGTAATTTATTACAGATGCCAGTGAGCCGATAAGTGAGCATAAACCTGCTGTATCCAGACCGTAGATAAGTCCGGCAAAGTTTTCGGTAAAAGGATACAGCACTATCGAAGCGGGCACATTGGAGATGATCTGGCTCAGACCTATGGCCCAGAAGTATTCGTGGTTTGCTACGGCTTTCTTTAAGAAACTTCCTATAGCGGGATTGGCCGATATGGAAGATGAAAACACAAAGAAGCATAAAAAGGTGAGCAGCAGTACATAGTCTACCGCACTGAAGAGTTTTATATTTACTGCGCATACAGTCACTATAACGATGATAATGGCTATGGGCCAGAATTTAGTACGGCTTACTATAGTTCCCAGTATCATCACAAAGAGCGCAAGATATGCTATGCGGCGTACTTTCTTATCCTTTTCCCATTCGCCGCAGATATTCGCTGCATCAAGGGTTATCTTTGTTCCCTTTTCTTTACGGTACATTACCAGCACAAAAATGATCAGAAGTATACCGGATCCGATGCACAGAGGCGACATATGCAGCATAAAGTTAAGCGCGCCTGTACCTGACTGCTGGTAAAGAAAAAGGTTCTGGGGGCTGCCAAAGGGCATTAAAAGTGAACCGCGGATAGCGGCGATGTTTTCCATCGATATTACAGGGAGTATGCATTCTTCACGCTTGACGCCGCGAAACAGCATGATGGTAAGCGGCACAAAGATGATCAGTGATACGTCATTGGTCACGAACATGGAACTGAAGAATACGCCGAATATAAGGAAGAGCGAAAGCCCTGCCATGGATTTAAAATTGGCAGCCAGTCTTATCAGCGGATTGAACAGGTTTTCCTGTTTGAAACCCTCCAGTACCGTGAGCATCATAAAAAGAGTCCCCAGGGTATGCCAGTCGATCTTTTTGATCAGGCCTAAATCCGGCGGAGTTATGAATAATGATATGAGAGCGGCTGCCAGGGATACCAGCAGCATGGGCTCCTTTTTTATTATGTTTTTTATTTTTTCCACGAGGGGTAATTCTATCACAGTGATCGTGAGAGTGCAAGAGAAATACTGTCATTCTGAGCGAAGCTGTATATGTCATTCTGAGCGAAGCGAAGAATCTTTCAATAATTGACAGAAAAAAGATATCATGATACTATAAATCAACAATTTGCACTGCAAACACGAAAAAAGTGAGATCTACAGTACAAACTGAACAGGCAGTACCGGACCATGGATGACCGGTATGTGGTCGGGTCGTAGTTACGACAACAGTGTGATATCAGGCGCATCTGTGGGACAGTAGTATGTTCCGGAGGTGTGTTTTTTTATACTCCGGGGCTAAATGCAGATCCAGCTGTATTAAAAAATGGAGGGCGTCATGAACGAACAGAGGATCGTAAAAAAACTGTCTGTAGTAGGGATACTGGGGAATGTACTACTGGCGGCGTTTAAGCTGCTGGCCGGTATCATCGGTAAGTCCGGGGCTATGGTATCGGATGCCGTGCATTCGCTTTCGGATGTATTTGCTACGGGGATCGCTTATTTTGGCGTACGCATGTCACAGCAGAAGGAGGATAAGGAGCATCCCTACGGCCATGAGAGGCTGGAGTGCGTTGCATCACTGATCCTGGGACTTATCCTTGCCGGGACGGGTATAGGGATCGGTTACAGCGGTATCCGTAAACTGTTTTTTGAAAGAGAGGCCATAGAGGTCCCTACCATATTGCCGCTGATAGCTGCCATAGTTTCCATCATAGTTAAGGAAGGTATGTTCTGGTACACCATGTACTACGCCAAGAGGCTTGATTCGCCGGCGTTTAAGGCAGATGCATGGCATCACAGATCGGATGCGATATCTTCTATAGGATCATTTATAGGTATCGGAATGGCAAGGCTTGGGCTGACCATCATGGATCCCATAGCCAGTCTGCTGATCTGCCTGCTGATAATCAAGGTCGCCTTTGATATATTCCAGGATGCGCTAAATAAGATGCTGGATACCTCCTGCGGGACTGCGTTTGAACAGCAGATACGCAGTTTTGTGGAAACTCAGGAAGGCGTCCAGAAGATCGATGTGCTGCGTACCAGACAGTTTGGAAACAAGATCTATATAGATCTGGAGATCGCTGTAGCGCGTGATATATCGCTCATAGATGCACATGCCATTGCAGAGAGTGTGCATGATGCGGTTGAAAAAGAGTATCCCAATGTAAAACATGTTATGATCCACGTAAACCCCGGGGAGGAATGAAGCCTCCCGCATATTGATGAGAGGAGATCAGTGAGATGAAAGAGTATTATATCCCTGATGATGGTATTAACATCCATGCAAAGCTCGACATGCCCGAAGGAATAGATAAGTGCCCGCTGGCTATAGTGGTCCACGGCTATACCGGTCATATGGAAGAGCCTCATATAGTGGAGGTTGCTAAAGCTATCAATGAAGTGGAAATGGCAACCCTGCGAGTTGAGATGTACGGCCATGGCAAGAGCGGCGGTGAGTTTAGAAACCATACATTATATAAATGGGTAACAAATATGCTGGCTGTCGTGGATCATGTGCGTACACTTGATTTTGTGACAGACCTTTATATCACGGGGCATTCACAGGGCGGCCTGCTTGTTATGCTCATTGCAGGCATGTGCCCGGATCTGTTCAAAGGAGTCATACCCTTGTCGCCTGCATGGATGATACCCGAATATGCAAGGCGCGGGGAACTGCTGGGAGCAGCATTCGATCCCGGGAACATCCCCGATGAGATAGTCCAGGGTGAAGTGAACGTCTTATCCGGCAATTACGCCAGGGTTGCCCAGACCATCCATCCCGAGGATGAGATAGCAAGATATAACGGACCGGTGCTGATAGTGCATGGCGATCAGGACGAAGCCGTACCTTATGAATATGGAAAGAAAGCGGCTGAGCTGTATAAGAATGCAAAACTTGTAACTTTAGAAGGCGACGATCATTGCTACAATAAACATCTGGATAAGATGACAGCCGCTGTGCAGGAATTTCTTAAGGAACTGACCTAGAGGATAGACGATCATGATCTACTTTACCAGTGACCTTCATTTAGGGCACAAGAGCGCGATAGAGTTTTCACACAGACCTTTTGCCGATGTGGATGAGATGAACACGGCGCTCATTGCTAATATCAATGATACAGTCGGGATTAAGGATGAACTGTGGATACTTGGGGATTTCGCTTATAAAGTGGGGCGTGAAGAGGTTAGAGGATTTCGAAAGCAGATCAGATGCAGGCATGTACATTTGATCAATGGCAATCATGACCGGGATTATTCAGGGGATGACATCTTTTCGTCTGTGCAGGATTATAAAGAACTTAAGACAGAATACGGTAAGTTTATACTTTTTCATTATCCTATCATGGAATGGAATGCTGCGCATCATGGTACGGTTCATCTGCACGGGCATATCCATTCTACAGGGGAATATAATGCCAATAATCATAACAGAAAATACGCTGACCGTTTTGAGTGGGGGCATGTGAGTTGCGATCCCGATATGACTCTGCGGATATATGATGTGGGAGTAGATGCCAACCAATATAGACCGATAAGCTTGGAGAGTATAGCGGCATATTTCGGATTGGAAAGGATATCGTCTAAGGGAGAAGGCTAACGTAATATGTGATCAGGGAGGGATCGGCAGAAAACCCGTAAAATAGCGGCTGCCGGTCCTTTTTTTGTTGGGAAAATACTTAAATTTTATTGTATATCATAACCTGCAGCAGTATAATTTAAAAGGATTTTTTGCTTCCACGGACACATATAATAATCAGAATAAAATCCAATATATGTAGTATATCTATAATATGGAATCAAGGATGGATAATGATTAATTTGGAGGATAAATAGAATGAAAAAAGGTGTGATAAATCATTTGTTTTCATCACTGATGATAGGTGTAATGCTGGCTAACAGTTTGGTACCGTATTATGTGCAGGCTGGTGATGACAGTGTTCAGACGGATGAGGTGGTAATGCAGTCGGATGATGCAGATAAAGCAGCAGATTCCGACTGGTATAAGATTTATAAATATACTTTAGATGAAGATCTGAATACGATCACGCTGGAAAGCTATGACAATAGTGTCACTGAACTTGAAATACCTGCTGTTGCCACTATAAACGGTAAGACATATGATGTATGGCTTTCAAATGCATTGGATCTTAATTCGGGAACGGCCGGGCTGGGAAAAGGTTTATTCTCTTACAATAACAGCCTTAAGAAGCTTACAATAGATGATGGAGTACATCTGGTAGACGGAAAGGAAATGTTTGTTGAGTGCGATGGCATTGATGTAATGGATGTTTCCGGATTAAAAACAGACAGTGAGTCATTCCAAAGCATGGAAGAAATGTTTTGCAATATGAATAGTCTTAAAAGTCTAGAGTGGGGCAAGTTTGATACATCAAATGTTGTAAATATGTGCGGAGTGTTTAGCGGCAGCTATAATATACCGGAACTAGATCTGAGGGTGTTCAATACATCAAAGGTAAAAGATATGAGCAGGATGTTTAATTCTTGCCAGGGGTTGAGAAAGGTGGATCTCAGTAGTTTTGATACATCCAATGTCGAAAACTTTGGAAGCATGTTTAGTAATTGCATTAAGTTGAAAGAATTTGACGTTAGCCATTTTGATACATCAAATGCTACCAATATGGATAATATGTTTGCGTCTTGCGCTGTAGAAAATCTTGATGTAAAAAACTTTAATACTTCCAAAGTCATATCAATGTCCAATATGTTTGCCTGGTGTACGTCGTTAACAGAATTGGATCTCAGCAGGTTTGATACTTCAAATGTAGTACAAATGTACGGAATGTTTATCGGATCAAAGAATATCAAAGAACTGGATCTCAGCAATTTTAATACTTCTAATGTTACCGATATGCGTTATATGTTTGCTGGGTGTTCCGGTCTGGAGTCAATAGATCTAAGCAGTTTTGATACATCAAAAGTTAAATATATGGATGTTATGTTTTCGCAATGCGAATCATTAAGAGAGTTAGATTTATCTAATTTTAATATGGTTAATGTTTTACATGGCGATGATATGTTACAGGGGTGTACTTCTTTATATAAGATCAAGACACCAGTAAATGTTTCCAATAATATGTCCATTGCGCTGCCAGTCACTATGACCGACAAAGAAGGCAATAAATACGATTATCTTCCTAATGGGGATGCCAGTGCGGTAAGTATTGAGCTTTATGCTGACAGACCGCTTGAACCTGATGATAAACAGGAGCTGAATCTCGAAAACCTTACATACAGCTTCAATAACAGCCGGGAGACGTTTGGATACTCAAATCCATACAAGATACCCATTGACAGCTTTAAGTATCTTTTTGGCGATAACGTAAAGGCTAAATACTATTATAAACAGCAGAAACCCTGGCAAGGAAGCTGTATGGGTTTCTCGGGGACATCGGCTTTGCTGTTTGATGATGATAACGGATTATATACTACAACGTTTTCTGACAATGCTAAAAAGATTTCTGATCTGACGCCAACTCTTTCCAGCAATGCACTGGGAATAAATGTAACCAGGTTTATAGAGGTGATGCAGATATCCCAGAAGACAGAGCAGATAGCATCTGATCTGGTCAATAATAAGGTATTTTCGTTTGATCTGGAATCCGGGAAAAGAAGCCTGAATTCCATGTATGGACAGATAAAGGATAGCTGCAGCAAAAATGAGCCTGTAGTTCTGGCTTTATGGCAGGGAGGATATGGCCATGCCCTTCTGGCATATAAGACGGAAGAGTTTTCAGACACGGAAAATAGGGTTTATATTTATGACAGTAACAAACCTGAAGAAAACGTTTATGTTACTTTCAAAAAGAACGCAAACGGCAATCTCGTATCATGGATATATGATATGGGAGGATACGGCATTTGGGGAACTGACAATGAAAGTTCGATCAGCTATGTGCCTTATAACACTCTCAATGAGGTTTGGAAGCTGAGAGGAAAGCTGGGAGAAACAAAGAACACGGCAAGTTTCAACTCAAAAGATTTCGCTGTCTATGATGCTGAAGACAAGCTGGTTGCAACAGTTACAGATGGTGTATTAAATACGGAAAACAGCGATATATACATGCTGTTTGATGATCTGTCGCTGGATGATGTTCCGGAGGACGAGATGGTTACTCTGGTCATGCCCATTGATGTATATACCATAAAGAATAATAATGCGGATCTTGATAACTTCCACTTTGAAGTTGTTGATACGATGCAAGGATTAACGGTTGATACTACAGCTGATGAAGTAGTCCTGGTTGTAGCAGATGATTTTGGCCTAAATTCAGTGCAACTGGATGCATCAGCGGATGACAGTTACAGTATATCCCTTGATTCGAGTATTGAGGATGATATAGCCAGTGTATGTGTAACAGGTACAGGAAGTCTAAATGGTGAAATGGTTGAGATTTCCCAGAATGCAGGTGAAGTGACTGTTGGAAATGGCGTTGTCTCATCATTGATCTATGATGGCGAGGAGATGATCACCTATACAGTTTCAGCAAATGCCGGACAGGGTGGAACGATCGATCCGTCAGGGATAAAAACAGTTGTTAAGGGATCCGATCAGCTGTATACAATAACGGCGGATGCTGGTTATGAGATTGCTGATGTGATGGTGGACGGATTCAGTGTTGGGGCTGTGAGCGAATATTTATTCCAGGATGTTGATAAGGACCACAGTATAGAGGCACGATTCTTTAAGAATGATATGCATACGGTGGTGGGCGAGAAACAAACGATCAAGCTGGAAAAAGGAAAGAATCCTGTAAAGGAATGGATAGTCGATAACGAAAATATTGCGAAGCTGAGTGCAAAACAGAAAAGATCATGTAAGATCACCGGATTGTCAGAAGGAATTGTATGCATCACCGGACTTGATAAGAACAAAGAGGTTGTTATACAGAAGTATCTGCGCGTGGAGAAACCGGTGTTAGCAGATCAGGTGATCAGATCCGGAGAGGAATTCTCTGCCGGTGCTTTCATTACAGGAGTAAGGGATTGCAGACCGACAAAATACTCATCATCAAAGAGTTCTGTCATTAAGATAGATAAGAAGACAGGAACCGCAAGTGCGAAAAAGAATGGAACGGCAAAAGTGACAGTCTGGTATGGCAATGCCAAATATTCTGCCGCTTTCGAAGTGAAAATGCCCGTGATATCAGAGAAGAAAACAACTGTTAAACTGAGCGAAACTAAAACACTTGAGATAGCGAATGCTCTGGAAGATGCGTCATACCGCTGGGAGAGCAGCAAGGAAAGCGTTGTAACCGTGAGTGAAGAAGGCATTCTCACACCCGTTAAGAAGGGAAAAGCAAAGATTACCATGTATTACACGGTAAACGGGAAAGAGTATGCCGGAAGCAGCTGCACAGTAACAATAAAAAAATGACAGGAGGGAAAGGAAAATGAAAAGAAAAGTATTTAACAGGATTGTATGCTTATTGACAACCATTACAATGTTGGCTACCCCTTTTGCAAGTCTGGCGGATGATCTGCCACCTCAGGATGGCGGTATTGAGCTGGTGGAGAATGAAGCATCAGAATCTGGGGAAGAGGATGCAAAAATACAAACGGATCCTGAAAATGAAGCGGATTATAATGAAGGGGAAGAATTAATATTTGGTGAAGATATAGACGAAGATGCTGATTCACCGGTATTAGATATGGATGATCAAAGCCTTGATGTTACAAATTCTTTCATTGGTGATGATGATATTACCAGTATTAAAGGAGATGTTGAGACACAGGAAGGTGATGAGATACCAAGCGTCCAGAGCAACACTATACAGAATATTGAGCTTTCGGCAGGAGAGGAGGAATTTCCGGATAATAGCAGATCAATATCAGTAGAAGCCGGTAATACCTCACTCGATGCTGGAGAGTTGGACCAGTCTGAATTTGATGGCTGCGAAGAAACGATGATCGGCGAGATCAAAGTAATCGGTAATGAAACAACAAATGCGGAACTGGCAGCTGCCAAAACAACTATATCATTATCTCCCTCCAGCTTGATGATTTCGAGAGGGAATACGGGAACAGTAAATGTATATATCAATAATCTCACTGTTGATGCGCTTTTGTATTGCAAAGTAATAGGTGAAGATCGTGTAGCTACTACCTGGGGAAACTTAGATACTTCTAATGGTATAAGACTGCCCTTGTATATCAAAGGGTTAAAAAACGGTGTGGCTGATATTGGTCTTGAACTTAGAAATAGGCAGACTGATTCATTGATCTGCTTTGCGTTTCTGCATGTCGTAGTTAATGACGGGCCTAAAATTGTCTCTTCGGCATATACGGTAAACATCAAGCAGGGACAGTCTTTTAAAGCTACGTTTACCATTAGCGGTGTCGCAGAAACTGTATACTTACAGTATGGAAATAACAATACAAATGCAATACGTTGTACCTGGGGGGATTGGTTTAACAATTATACTTCGATTCCAATGACGATAACAGGTATGGCACCCGGAAGCGGAACCGTGACAGTCTACTTAAAGAGAGCGTCTAACGGAGAAACACTTGCATCGACAAATGTGAAAGTAAATATCAGCGCAAATGCAAGAATATCTGCATCAGTACAGAATGTGAGTCTGTTGACAGGTGAAACATCGAGTATTAACATTAATTTTTCTAATGTTGTAACTCCGTCATATCTTATGTGTACTACAACAAATAATAGTGCATACTCGTTAACTTGGGGAAGCCAGTCCGGCTCGGCCGTAGCATTAAACATCCGTGGGCTTAGCGCAGGGAGCGGGACAGTTCATGTGTATCTTAAGGCATGTGCTAACGATGAAACTTTAGCAACTACATCCTTTACAGTTAATGTCTCTAAGGCCAATATGTCCTTTACCAGTAAGGACATATCGTTAACAGCGGGAGAAGAGAAGTCAGTAACGATAACTATTAGTGGAGTATCCGGAATGGTATATATATCTACCGGCGTAGCTAATGAGGCTGTTTGTTCAACTGCATGGGGAAGTGCATCAAACGCATCCGTTAACTTAAAGATCAAAGGACTGAATGCTGGAACTACACACATAAATGTCTATTTGAAAGATGAGTCTGGAAAGCTTTTGTGCAGCGACTCAATAAAAGTTACCGTAGTTAAGAAGAACAATCCACAGGTGACCGTTGGTAAAAGCAGCGTAGAAATATCCACAGGTAATTCGGCTGTTGTCCCGATAACTGCTATCGATGTGAATTGCAGAAGATTTAAGTTTTCTGCTGATAACGGCGGCTCTACATACTTTTCATGTAAGTGGGGTGACTGGAGTGGTAATACGAATAATCTGACGATCACTGGTAAGGCACAGGGAACAGGAATTGTTAAAATTCATCTTATAAATGCTGATACGAATGAAACGTTGGCAAGTAATCAGATAAGTGTCACGGTAAAAGGTACAGGCGAAGTCGCGTTAGGAGATATATCATACTATTTTCCGAATTTTAGAGGATCCGCGTCTGAATATGTGTGCAGGTATATGTTTAGTGATGCAACTTGGGAAGCGGTACAAAAATTGGGGCTTGGAAATAATGGGAACTGTTATGGTATGTCAACTACTGCCGGAATGTTCTATGTCCCCTCTAATGGTGTTGATGTTTCTTCGTTTTCACCTAATGAAAATAGAATAGGAAAGTTGGAACGCGGTGACTGGAGTTCTGATTACCGCTTGACTGTACAAGATTTTATTCAGGCAATGCAAATATCACAAGCGTCATCAGAATGTAATAAGATACTTGTAACAGATTTTGATAAGTTAATACAAAACATCAATAATGAGGTGAAAAACGGAAGGCTTGTTGAACTATCTATTTTTGGAGAATGGTATGAAGGTAAGTGCGCAGGACATTCAATTCTTGCTTATGGTACGCAAAGAATTAGTAGTACTAATACCAGGGTTTTAGTTTATGACTGTAATGACCCTAATGCATATAGATATCTAACTATATCAAAAGACAGCAATGGAAATTACAGCTGGTTATATGGTATGAATAGTGATTTTGTATGGGGGACAGGACATAAATATGCCAAGATTTTATATATGAACTATAGCGGGTATATGAATTTGTGGTCGCACAGAGATTCGCTGGTAACTAATAATACAAATCTTTTGGCTGTAAATTCACAAGATTTTACGTTGTATGATGTTTATGATTATCCTGTGGCCGTAATGGAGAATGGCGAGTTGATCACTGAGGATGAAAGCATCTACAAGGTTGATTTTGTAGGTGTAACACTTGACGGTGATCAGTCAGGTTCAGGTTATTCTCTGATACATATGCCTGTAGATCTTTATACTATTAAGAATACTGACAAGAGTATTGATGAGCTTGATCTGACCTTTACCAATCTGGAGTATGGTGTAGAGGTTACGACTAAGGCGGATGAAGTAATGCTCTGTGCAGATGACAAATGTGATCTGGCGGCAGCCATGATAAATGACTGTGATCAGAAAGATTATTCAATCACACTTATGAAATCCGATGATGAGGGAGAACTTCAGACAGTTGAGATCAGTGGTACTGGTAATGATGATGCCGTTTCAGCTGCATTGGATTCAGGAAATCTTGAAACCAGCAACGTGGATGGAAGCACTATAGTTATTTCAGATGGTGCGGGATTTGAGAAACTGGTATCTGATATTACACTTGACAAGTATTATAAGGAAATAATAGAAGGCGACAAGTTTACCATCAATGCCATAGTCACTCCTTTCGATGCTGTTGATGCTCAGATAAAGTGGAGCAGTTCTGATGAAACAGTAGCGAAAGTAGATCAAAGTGGCTGTGTTGAAGCACTTTCAGCAGGATATGCTACGATCACAGCTAAGGCTGGAAATATTGAATCATCTTGCTCTGTAAATGTAATTGAAAAAGGCTCGCAACGCCTGCCTTCAGATCCGGTTCTTATAAATTCAATAAGCTTTAATGAGGCTGAAGTGTCGCTAAAACCCGGACAATCAAAACAGCTTGATGTAACGATCAATCCTGAAGATGCTACCAATAAGAAACTGACCTGGACGAGTAGTAATGAGAGTGTAGTTACTGTTTCTGATAACGGAGTGATCACTGCAGTGGCAGATGGACAGGTAACGATCACAGTTACCGCTCAGGATGATGGAAAGGCCAAAGCAAACTGTACAGTTACTGTTTCTTCAAAAGCATCCGGCGGCGGTGCTACCGATCCCCAGCCGTATATAGATGAAACGACTACAGAGCTCACGCTTGTTAAGGGACAGAAATTCGTTCTTAGTGAGAAGGACTGGAAGAGTTCTGACAACAAGGTTGTAAATGTTAAGAATGGCAAAGTAACGGTCAAAAAGGATGGCAAGGCAGAGCTGAGCCGTGACGGACAGACCATCAACGTAACAGTACTGGCGCCTTCATTTGATGCAAAGAGCGTTAAAATGATAAGCGGTCAGGAGAAGAGCATCGTACTGAATAATACCGGAGATCTGGAAGTACTGTATCTGAGCAATGCACCTGATGTGGCTGCAGTATCCGAAGACGGTGAGGTTACTGCGTTGAGCAAGGGAAGCGCAGTTATCAACGCGTATGTGAACGGCGTAGTCTATAAGTACACTGTTAAAGTGGCAGATGTTGATACTTCCAAGAGGGACTTTAGCAAAACAGTGGAACTGGTACCTATGCAGACAGTAAGCATTAAGATTCAGGGATTTAATGCTAAGAAAGCTGTATGGTCATCCGCTTCCCAGGTATCAGAGAATGAGATACCTAAGGGATATGTATTTGCTGATTCAGTGGTTAAGATATCCAGATCCGGAAAGCTTACGGCTATCGGTTCCGGTGAGACAACACTTACGGCAACAGGCGGCAGTGATACGCCTGTAACGATCAGTATAGTTGTATCAGAACCTGTTGAAAAGACTCTTCATCTTAATCTTAAATCCTCAAAGACACTTAAGATGTATGGCGTCAAAGGGTATCTGGACTGGAATATAGAAGATAATACTATAGTGGAAGTCAGCAAGAATAAGGTTACTCCTAAAGCTGCAGGCAGCACGGAGCTTACTGCGCAGTATGAAGGTTTCAGCTACAAAGTGACAGTCTATGTTGAGGATATCGCTCTTGCAACTGATGACAGACTGACAGGTAAGTCAAATAAGTACAGTGTTTCCATGAAGACAGGCGATACGATAGAGCTGCTTCCCGTAAAGCTGTACCAGCCTATGATCTTTAAGAGCAACAAAAGCGAGGTGGCTTATGCGGATGAAGACGGTCTGTTAACGGCACGCAGCGCCGGAACGGCCAGGCTTACAGCTAAAGTAAACGGTAAGACTGTCACCGTCACGGTAAAGGTCACTGATTGACAAGCCTTATATATTAATATATCTTTTATGTATTAATCATCCGGGGGTAAAGGTATGGAGCAATACGAAAAGCAACTCTTTGAATTCTGGGAAAATGTAAAAACGGGAAATGCAGCTGCGGATATCTATAATCCCGACAGCAGCGGCTGGAAGAAGGAAAGCCATATCCCGTATTTGGGAGATTATGATCCCTGGCATGTGCTGAATCTGTATTATCCCAGGGATTATGACGGCAGTCATAAGCTTAAGACCGTGATATATATTCACGGCGGCGGCTGGCTGTATGGGACCGTCGATCTTTCGGAGCGTTATCTTGGATGGATAGCATCGCAGGGGTATGCGGTTATGGGAATGAGTTACCGCCTGCTGCAGTATACGGACTTAAAGGGGCTGATCAGGGATATATACGGGGCTATGCGCTGGCTTAAGAAATACGGGCCGGCAAGGGGCTTTGATCTTGATAATGTGCTGATAACAGGTGATTCCGCCGGAGGACATCTTACCGATCTGACAGCCTGCATAGAAAACAGCGAGAAGCTTCAGAAAGCCTACGGCGTTAAGCCGGTAAAGTTCAATATAAAGGCACTCTGCGTAAGCTGCCCCTGTGCTGATACCAACGGATTATATATAAACGGTGAAAAAGGAACGAAGGAAGGCGAAGGTACTGCTGCGGCCTATAAGAGCCTGATGCTGGGAAAGGCCGGTGAGAATGCAGCCTGGTACGGTCTTATGGGCATTGATGAGACCATCGCGGCTCTTGATACCAAACCTGCAGATATGCCTCCTTTATTTATCATAGGATCAGAAACGGAATCGCTCTATCATCAGACCTGTTTTCTCAAAAAGCAGCTGGATAAGAGCAGATGGCCTTATGAAGAGATCATATGGAAAAAGAAAGAAGGGCCACATCTCCAGCATGTATTTAATATCTCCCATTGGGAATGGAGAGAGAGTCTGATATCAAATAAAAAGATGCTTGAATTCTTTGAAAGGAAGTGCAGTGAATGAACACAAAAGTAAATATAGCAGGGATAGAACTTAAGAATCCTGTAATGACTGCATCAGGGACTTTCGGCTCCGGAATGGAATATGCCGAACTTACCGATATCGGCAGGCTGGGCGCCATAGTTACCAAGGGCGTGGCCAATGTGCCGTGGGAAGGTAATCCCACGCCGCGTGTAACGGAGGTCGGAAACGGTATGCTGAATGCGATAGGGCTTCAGAATCCGGGTGTTGATGTCTTTGTGGAAAGGGATCTTCCGTTTTTGGAGAAATACGACATTCCCGTTATCGTTAATGTATGCGGTCATACCGTCGAGGAATACTGCGCTGTGGTAGAGAGACTTAATGATACTTATGTATCAATGTATGAGATAAATGTCTCCTGCCCCAATGTTAAGCAGGGAGCTCTTGCATTCGGACAGGATGCAGCAGTGCTGGAAGAAACTACCAGGGCGATAAAAGCAGTTTCCGCTAAGCCTGTGATCATGAAACTTTCTCCCAATGTTACTTCGATCAAAGATATGGCGCTTGCAGCTCAGGCAGGTGGCGCAGATGCTATCTCGCTGATAAATACGCTTATAGGCATGAAGATAGATATAGAGAGAAAGTGCTTTGTACTGGCGAATAAGACCGGTGGGTACTCCGGACCGGCAGTAAAGCCGGTGGCCCTTAGAATGGTTTACGAAGTGGCTCATGCCGTTGATATACCTGTCATCGGTATGGGAGGCATATCAAGTGCAGAGGATGCTATTGAGTTCATAATGGCCGGCGCAACGGCAATAGCGGTGGGAACTGCTAATTTCGTTGATCCTGCAGCGACCGCAAAGGTGGTTGCCGGGATAGAGGCTTATATGAACAGGAAAGGTATAGAGGATCTGGCAGAGATAAGGAAGATACTGTGATCCCTGCCACTTTGAGCGAAGAGAAGGATGTCTGTGTCATTCTGAGCGAAGCGAAGAATCTAAAAGAGCTGCCCGCAGGCAGCTCTTTTTAATTACAGTTCTGTGTGATCATTAACCCATGATCACTTCTACATTATGTGTCTTTCCGTCGCCGAATGCGGGGATCACATTGCCATCGATAGCATTGCCGTCTACGGTCACGCTCTTGATACCCTTGCATACGTGGGAAGGAT
>CAMVRS010000035.1 GCA_947169935.1 uncultured Lachnospiraceae bacterium | reverse complement strand
CTGACAAAAGAGGTTAACAAGAGATTTTAGTTATAGGAATTTGGAGAAGTTAAGGTAGCTATAAATATGTTGACATTTTATAGCAATATGATATCATATTGATATCAACAAAAACACCGGGGTGCTATAGTACCCCACCACCAAACGGAGGTAAGATTATGAGAACAAATGTACAGGAAAAGATCATGAATGGTCACAAGACAGGTGGACTGGTATTGTTACTGGTTATCGTTCTTTATATACTGGCAATACCGGGCATCGCATTCGGAGCAGCATCGGGAATGGGGATCATATCAGTGCTCAGTGTCATCTGGTTATGTGTCGGCTGGATCTTCTTATGCGGACTCAAAGTTTTAAAACCCAATGAGGCGTTAGTGCTTACACTCTTTGGTAAATATGTGGGCACATTAAAGGGCGACGGATTCTTCTGGGTAAATCCTTTCTGCACCGCATTCAACCCTGCAGCAGGCACCAAGCTGGGACAGAGCGGCGATGTAGCACTTAACAATAGTCTGGTATCATTGACAACCGGAACAACTACTGCAAACGTTGAAGCATACAGCAAAAAGATCTCACTTAAAGTGATGACCCTTTCAAACAGCCGCCAGAAAGTTAATGATGTACTTGGTAATCCCGTAGAGGTAGCTGTAGCAGTTATGTGGAGAGTAAAGGATACGGCAAAGGCAGTATTCGAGGTTGACAACTTCAAAGAGTATCTTTCACTGCAGTGCGATACCGCAGTACGTAACGTGGTAAAGCTGTATCCTTACGATACTACGGAAAACGTTGATACCACAGGCGACGGCGTTGCTGATGACGGAAGCTTAAGAGGATCTACCGAAGTGGTTGTAAACCGCATCAAGGAAGAGATCCAGAGCAAAGTTGTTGATGCAGGCCTTGAGATAGTAGATGCAAGGATCACATATCTGGCATATGCTCCCGAGATCGCAGCAGCAATGCTCCAGAGACAGCAGGCATCCGCAGTTGTAGATGCAAGAAAGCTGATCGTTGACGGTGCTGTAGGAATGGTTGAGCTGGCACTTGAACGTCTCAATGAAAAGAATACCGTACTGCTGGACGAGGAAAGAAAAGCTGCAATGGTATCCAACCTGCTGGTAGTGCTTTGCGGTAACCATGACGCACAGCCGGTAGTTAACTCAGGGAGCCTGTACTGATGGCTGAAAAAAAACAGGTCCCTCTGCGCCTGTCAGAACAGTTATACAACGCAATTGCCGCCTGGGCGGAGGATGATTTTCGATCCGTAAACGGACAGATAGAATACCTGTTGACGGAGTGCGTGAAACAAAGGAAAAAGGACGGCAGGTACGTTGGTAAAGACATAGATGCACCGCTTGATATAAAGATTGACTGAAATAAAGCCACGGGGATGGAAAAATGGTTCCGCCCCGTGGTTTTTATGTTATTATATACAATAGTCCAGATAGTGAAAGCTTATACGGAGGAATCGGTAAATGATATTAAAAATTGTATACACTGATCTTTATTGGGCAGCAGGCCATAATGTCGATGATCGTTCTTACAGTGATGATCCCCGCTATGCGTATGAACTGTTTTTTGATGATCAGGCAGACAAAGAGATGATCAAGGAGCGAATGCTTTATGTATATAATTCCTCCAAAGAATATGTGGAGCGGATAAAACTTCCGTCCAGGCTGGATGGATATTTAAACAATTCATGGCATTGGTATTTTGATGGCGAGATAGAGAAGATACAACCCGGCAACAGGGGCTGGGCTTATTATTCATTTCCGCCGATAGGTTATCATGGTTATCCTCATTCCGATCAGGATAAAACGATGGATCCTCGTGTTGTAATTGACGGCCTGTTTCAGGATCCGGTGATACTGAGCCATTTAACAGAATTCAAGATCACTGCCGGTGAAAGAAGCTGGGTTCTGAGGGGGATCAGCCGTGAAGAGGAAATTAACGGATACAAGGCAGCGGAAATTATAGTGTATACGCCGGAACGGCATGATGCATCACTTGTGATCCGGGATGCTAAGATCGCCTTTCCTTATACTTTTGCAGAGGGCGTAGAGATCACCCTTGTTGAGCGGGCCCCCTTCACCACGCCTTTCTTTGTTATATTGAAGGCTGAATACCGGATCTATGATGACATAGTGAAGATATCCATGCAAACGGATAAACTTAGCTTTTGCGGCCGGGAGGATGTGACTGTCCAGCTGCTTTTCGGAAGCATACAGGTGAATGATGAACCGGAGATAAGGGGAGATTTCTTTTCCTGTGATGCTTCCATGCTGGGTAATGTGAGAGATGATGTGAAATGTTCGGGAGCATACAGGACATTTTCTGAAAATATCCCCGGATGGGAAATGCTGGATCTGCTTCCGCAATGTGTGATCACTGAGCAGAACGTGGGTAACGAAGAAAGGAGCCTGCTGTATTTTTGCAATCCCGCATTCATGCTGCAACGTAATACCGGAGGAGTATGGCTGTCGTATCTGGAACACTGGACGGATATACTGGGCGTGCAGAACGGGACAGAAATAGATGCAGATTCTTTGATGGTCGCATTTTTCAGAGCCGGAACAGGTAAAGATGCTGTTACAGCTTATGATAACGCCTTGATAACAGCGCTTCGTATGCGCAATGAGCTTGCAGAAATGGAAAGGGCGATATGCCACGATAAAAAAATGCACGTAGACCGGATCGAGAGAGAAAAAGTGGGACGTGCCGTTACTTATACTCTTAATGCGATCTATTCGGATAATATCAGCATACAGCTTACTTTCGAAGATGCAAGAAGAAGATCTGTTATCTGGCCTGAAGAGCTGGTTATCACTATCATGCTGGAGCAGAAGAAATATGCCATCACATATACATTTACGGATACGGATACCATAAGTCTGGAAGAAGTGATCTACTTTGAAGGACAGGAGAGGATACCTGTGGAAGGCAGGCTGAACAGCCTGCATCTGGAAAATCTGAGTGACATCGGAAATCTGCTGCAGAATACCGGATTGCTGGAGAGTTTCTTTATGAAATCCAGGATCGACAGGAAGGGAAGCCGCAGATCCTATGGTGAAAGCGGATTGGGCTTTTTCCTGAACAGAGGTAATTATGAAGCTCCGGAGATACTGATGGACCAGCTTGCGCGTCCGCTGGCCGACTGGCTGCCTATTATGGATGACGCTGTAAAAGGGATCGATGGCATTGAGTCTGAAGATATTTCCATGGCTGATCATCTTAAGCTGCTGTTTTTTGATGAAGGTACAGATTATAAACTGCCCCCTCTGCCGAATCTTGCGATCATAGGTGAGGCCGGAACCGGAAAGACAACACTTGCCAGAAAACTTGTAGAGGACTGTCTGGGTGGTACTCTGGAAAGTGTGGTCGGAGGTGATCTGAAGCCGGTCTATATAGGCTGGGCTAAAGCCAGCCTGGCTTCAAGGATAAACCGTATACAGAAGAAACATAAGGATAGAAAAGGACCGGCAGTTGTTTTTATTGATGAAGCTTATAACCTGTTTGAAGAAGATAAGGAAAGCAGACGTACAACAGGTGATGTGGTGGAGCTGCTCTTGGCGCTGACATCGGCGAAAGAAGATCCTGATGATCCCGGTTATAAATATACCATCCGTCTGGATGAGCTCAGCGATAAGGATATGAGAAACCTGGGACTGGTGGAGCGGGATACAGCCGGGAATTATGATGACGATGATGAGGAGGAAACACACGAAAAGATAATACGTGCAGTAAAGGTACGTACGGATACCTATATCTGGCTGGGAGGATATAAGGACAGACTGCTTTCTTCTTTCCAGACAAATGAAGGTTTAAACCGCAGATTTGAGCGTATTACGATCCCTTCGCCAAAACTGCCCGAACTTCACAGGTATTTTAACCGGCTGTTAAATGAAGAAGATAAGACTCTGATAACTGCTATACGCGGAGATGTGGAAGATTTTCTGCATTGGGCGAAATCCCCTTCGATATCTGCTATCTTCGGTAATTATTCGGGCGTTGAAAAGCTGGCGCGTTATTGTCATAACAGAATGAAGAATGTGGCTGCTGACGAAAAACAGCAGGCAGCGGTAAAAGCCATCAATGAATTAAAGGCTGAGATACTTGAGAATTACAGGTATCAGCTCATGAGTGAGATCGGGAAACTGCCCTTCGAGGCGGCACTTGATCTGCATGAGACACTGGATGATTATGCCGGTGCAGAGCAGGTTAAAGGAAAGATACGGAATATCGTGGAGATGATGCTGGATGAATCCAGATTCCGGCGCTTTGGAGTGACCCTGCCGAAAGGAGCGCTGCTGGCAGGCCCTCCCGGAACCGGAAAGACTTACCTGGCCCGTTGTATGGCCGGTGAGATGCTTCATGAACTGCAGGAGCGCAAGAGCAGCAAGGATGTTGCGTTTTATGCGGTATCGGCAGGAGAGATACTGGGGCAGAAAGATCCGCTCAAAGCTCTGAGCGCATTATTTGCCACGGCAAATGAATTTGATTATGTGATCATATTCTTTGATGAGATCGATTCCATCGGAATGCAGCGTGACAATAATTCGAATCGTACAGTTCTGATACAGCTTATGAAAGAGATGGATGGTTTTGTGGAACGCAATAATCTATTTGTACTGGCCGCGACTAACGAACCCGATGAGCTTGATGACGCGCTTCTGAGAGAAGGCCGTTTTGATATGATAATAACCGTGGAGAATCCGGACCGCGCTTCCTCCATCGAGCTGCTGACAATGTATCTTGGCAAATATGATATTGAATATACCGGTCTTCCGGAAGCATTACAGAAGCGGTATCTGACTTTGTTGGGCGGAGTGGTGCCGGCAAGTATAAAGGGTATGCTGAACGAAGCTGCAATGCTGTATCTGCGCTGTGAAAACGGTATCCGGAAAGAACTGTATAAGAAATTTCCTCTGGATTATGCTCACAGGCGGAAAGCGGATGACAGTTATATGCTGGCAGAGGATCCGGAACATATTGACCCTGAGATCCTGGTGTATGATCTGAAAGAAGTGATAGATACCAAGAAGATCGGAAGCCGCAAAGAAAAAGTCGAAGAAGAAAACGGATTTAAGTTAGAGCATAATCGCGGTATGTCAGCTACGGCGGTACATGAACTGGGACATGCGATAACTGCGTTCAGTCTGGGACAAAAAAGGCTGGAACGCATAACGATATTAAGCCGCGGTGGGGCGCTGGGGTACGTTGAATACAGCAGGGATGCAAGAGAATTCTCTACACGTAAGGAGTATCTGGATCAGATAACTGTTATGCTTGGCGGACGGATCGCAGAAGAACTTGTTTATGGAGAAGAAAATGTATCACATGGCGCAAGTCAGGATCTGCAGGATGCAAGTGGTCTGGCACGTACAATGGTCGGGGAACTGGGCTTTTCCGATGAGCTGGGCATGCTGGTGACAGGCGTGACAAAACATACGTATCTGGGTAAAAAATATATAAATCTTGCTTCTGAAGACATGCAGGCAAAAAGAGATGAAGAGGCAGGAAAGATACTTAAAGAATGCGCCGAACGAGTGCGTAATATCCTGTCCGAACGCAAAGAGATACTGCTTATCATGGCAAAGGAACTGTATGAAGCCCAGGAGTTAAGCGGAAACGCGCTTAAGGATCGTTATGAGGAGTTGCTGTCGAAGTAAGAAAACTGCGTGATTGACAAGTTCATTTTCGTATGCTATCATGCGGTTGAAATAAAAAGAAAGAGCGCTTTAGCGCACAGGTGTAGAAATGTTTATAAGATAATTTGGTTTGGTATACACGATTTTGTTTAGGAGTTGCAGCTGATTTGCAGCTTGTTTGTGTACGCTTTTCCGGATTATCATGCTATCACACCTGTTTGTATATAGGTTGTATTTTTGTGTGAGTCTGTTTTGCGTACGTGAAACAGACTCATTTTTTGTTCTGCATGCAGCAGCTCCTTTGAAAGAAGGTGGTCATATGTTTCAGATAAAGAATGTTAAATTAGTACATAAAAAAGATCTGCGTACGATACTTGAAGATTTTTCTCTTGTTTTAAATGACGGTGACCGCGCAGTGATGATAGGAGAAGAAGGAAACGGCAAGTCCACACTGATGAAATGGATAGTAGATCCGGAACTGGTGGAAGACTATATCGAAGGTTCCGGGGAAAAGGTGATGAGCGGTGAGAAGTTAGGCTATCTTCCGCAGGAGCTTCCGGAGGAGGATAAGGCAAAACCGGTATGTGAGTATTTTTATGAGAGTACGTTTTTTGCTGATCAGACGCCTAAAGAACTGTCAAAGCTGGCAAAGGATTTCGGAGTTGAGCAGGATTTTTTCTATCGCGACCAGAAGATGCGGACTTTATCCGGCGGTGAAAGGGTGAAAGCGCAGATGATGCGCATACTGATGGAGAGCCCGACGATACTGCTTTTAGATGAGCCGTCCAATGATATCGATATCGAGACACTGGAGCTGATGGAAAAGCTGATCAACGGATGGGAACATGCGGTGTTGTTTATCTCCCATGATGAAACACTGATAGAGCATACTGCAAACAGGGTGATACATTTTGAGCAGATCCGCAGGAAGACGAAATGCCGTCATACCATTGCGAATGTTCCGTACATGCAGTATGTGGAAGAAAGGCTTAATACATTTGAGAAGCAGGAACAGCTCGCTTTAGGGGAAAGACGTGAGAAAAAGATCCGGGACGAAAAGATCAGGAAACTGGAGCAGAGCGTCGGAGCCAGTCTTAACAATATCTCCCATGCGGAAAGAGACATGATCGGAAGACTGCTGAAAAAGAAGATGAAGAATGTGAAGGCTCTCGAGAAACGTTATGAGCGTGAAGATGAAAACATGACGGAGATGCCGGAGCAGGAGGAAGCGATCTTCTTTAAGCTGGGAGATAAGAAAAGCGGGATACCTGCCGGGAAATGGGTGATCCAGTATTTTGCAGACAGACTCCTGACTGCGGACGGCAGCAGACAGCTTGCGCAGGAGATCGAGCTTAAGGTACGCGGTTCGGAGAAGATAGGCATAATCGGTACAAACGGATGCGGGAAGACAACGCTGCTTTCACAGATCGCAAAAGAATTGCTGGAAAGAGAAGATCTTAACGCGGAGTATATGCCGCAGGATTATGAGAAACTGTTGGATATGGATGAGACGCCTGTGGACTATCTTGATAACAGCGGAGATAAAGCGGAACGCACCAGGATACGGACTTATTTAGGTTCGCTTAAGTATACTGCAGATGAGATGGAGCATCCGATACGCGAATTATCCGGAGGTCAGAAGGCTAAGGTATTGCTTTTAAAACTTAGCATGTCCGGAGCAAACGTGCTGATACTGGATGAGCCAACGAGAAATTTTTCTCCGTTATCGGGACCGGTGATACGCAGGATGATAAAAGAATTTCCGGGTGCAGTTATAAGTGTATCTCATGACAGGAAGTATCTGTCGGAGGTATGCGATAAGGTATACAGGCTGACCGAAGAGGGATTGCAGATTGTAGCAAAGTGAAGACAGGTGTAGTCCTGAGAGATGAACGCCGCTTTTGTCATCCTGAGGGCTTCAGCCCGAAGGATCTTATGGATTACGGAGCAAGTCGGGATACTTAATTGAAGGATTATAAAATAGATGAAGAAATATAAGACAGGACAAAACTTAATATACTGGACGCAGGCTGTATGCGAAGAATATCCGCAGCTTCTGGTATTCTGCGTTATGGCGGTTTTGGTGAACTGTATTGTTCCGCTGCTTACGGCTTTCCTGCCTAAGGTCGTGATCGAAAAGATCATACAAAAAGAAGAGATGATGATGCTTCTTTTATGGACCGGAGGCATGACCTTTGCGCTGGCAGTATTTTCGGGTGTTCAGAAGTATCTTGATCAGTTGATATACTGGCACAAGTTCAAGATGAATACATACTTTCTGCGCAAGGTAACGAAGAAGGGACTTACGACCGATTACTGCAATACAGTGGATGAGCAGTTCAGAAAACTGCAGCAGGAAAGCTTTTCAAGCTGCAACGGAAACTTTTCGTATTTCAACCAGATATGCGAAACGGTGGTAAGATTTTTCTCCGATCTGCTGGGACTTGCGGCTTTTATGGGAATACTTGCGTTATTGAATCCGTTTTTCATCGTATTCCTGGTATCTACAACCCTGATCGGATATGTATTAAACAGGCGTGTAACAAAATGGCTTGAAAAGAATATGGATGAAAAAAGCGGTTACGAACAGAGAATGCAGTATGTGATAAGTGCAGCAAATGACGTGCGTTCCGCTAAAGATATCCGTTTGTACAACATGTCTGTATGGCTTAATAAGATCTACGAAGAAAACTTAAAAAGCGTAACAGCGTGGTACAGGAAGTATACTACAAAGCTTTTCGGCGTGGCTGCTGCGGACAGCATCATGACATTTATAAGAGAAGGAGTAACATATATTTTCCTCATATACATGGTGTGTAAGGGACAGATCACAGTGGCTGAATTCGTTCTGTATTTTAATGTGGTTGCAGGTTTTTCTGCCTGGCTGGGAAGTCTTTTGGGACAGCTTGGAAATATTGAAAGACTGAATATGTCGGTAAACCGTTTCCGTGCATATCTGGATTTTCCTGAGCATTACTTAAGGGAAGGCGGAAAATCTATAAGAGATAAGGTATCGCCTTCTGTGATAGAGCTTAAGGATGTGTGTTTCAGATATGATAAGGATGGAGAAGATATCATAAAGCATCTGGATCTTAAGCTGGAAGAAGGAGAGCACCTGGCTGTAGTAGGACTTAACGGTGCAGGCAAGACTACGCTGATGCGGCTTATCACAGGGCTTACGGAAGCATCTTCGGGAACTGTGTTTTATGACGGCGTTGATATCCGCGAGTATAACAGGAATGATTATTATAAACTGTTTGGCGCGGTGTTTCAGGATCATTCAATACTGCCTGTTACCATAGAAGAGATAGTATCAGAAGCAGATGCGGAGGATACTGATGAAGAGCTGGTCAAGGAATGTCTTGATAAGTCCGGTTTATTGGACAAGGTACAGGAGCTTAAAGATGGCATAAAGTCTCATTTTGATAAAGCGTTCTGGGATGACGGTATAAACTTTTCCGGCGGAGAGATACAGAAACTAATGCTTGCCAGAGCGCTCTACAGGAATTGTCCCGTGATAATCCTTGATGAGCCTACGGCTGCGTTGGATCCCGTTTCGGAAAACAGGTTATATGAAACTTATGATGAAGTAATGAAGGGACGTTCGACAATATTTATATCCCACAGACTGGCGTCCACAA
Organism: uncultured Lachnospiraceae bacterium; assembly: GCA_947169935.1. Lineage (GTDB taxonomy): Bacteria > Bacillota > Clostridia > Lachnospirales > Lachnospiraceae > NK4A136. Next base: position 16,178 of record CAMVRS010000035.1, on the reverse strand, counting down.
GGTTTTGCAGCCGTATCGTACTGATAGACGGCGGAAGGATAATTGAAGAAGGAACGCATGAGGAACTGCTGAAGCGTAAGGGAAGGTATTACGAACTGTTCGAGACTCAGGCTAAATACTATCGGGAGGAGACAAATGAAACTGAAGAAACGTTTTGAGATAACAAAGCGGGGATATGCCGTTTTGAAACAGTACTGTCCCGGACTGATATCTGCAAAGGTATGTGCTTCTGCATTGAAAACTCTGCTTCCGTATATAGTGATATGGACATCCGCTAAGGTGGTTAATGAGATAAGTAATGAAGCGAGGATTCAGATGCTTATTGTCTATGTTTTGATCGCTGTATGTTCGAGTCTTGTATTTTCAATGATAATAAGCGCTTTTCAGAAGGTGACGGATGAAAAGGAATCCGCGATGTGGAACTATTTTCCGAAGATCTTTGCGGATAAACAGATGAGCATGGACTTTGCAGATCTGGAAGATCAGGACATACAAAAGCAGAGGCAGAAGGCAGAGGAAAACCTTTTCATGTTCGGAAACGGACTGGCGCAGCTGGTATGGGATACCGCAGGATTGGTAAGTGTTGTTGTGGGGCTTACAGCTTCGATATTATTGACTGCATCATTGTTTATTTCCAGATCGGGAAATCCTGTTGTGGATTCTTATCTGTGGCTGATACCGGGAGCGGCTGTTTTGATGTTTGCGGGATTCTATACATCGGGACTTAAAAAGAAAGAGCAGAAAATATTTGATAAATGGATGGAAGGCAGTGTGTGGTATAACAGAGCCTTTAAGTTTTACGGACATGAGATCTATGCGGAAACCGAAAGGGCGATGGATGCCAGGATTTATTCACATGAGCGTGTAGCAGACAGAGAGATAGCAAAGATAAATGAACATAAGAAGACCGATAAAAAGTATTATTCCGGTATGAGCGGATGCCAGGCTCTGCTGGTATTTGCAACGGGTATATGTAATGCGTTGTGTTATATCTTTGTTGTGATCAAAGCGTCCTATGGGGCCTTTGAGGTTGGTAACATAGTCCAGTATGTCGGCGCGCTCACGCTGCTGGTGCAGAGTTTCGGAGAACTGGTGAATGCCGATTCCGAAAACAAAATATATACCGCGCATCTGGAAAAACTTTTTGAGTATCTTGATATACCGAATAAGAAACAGACGGGAAAACTTAAAGTGGAAGGAGGCAGAGACCATTGCATAGAGTTTAAGAATGTATCGTTTAAGTATCCGGGCAGCGATGTTTATGTACTTAAAAACGTCAATGCAAGGATAGATATGGGAAAAAAGCAGGCGTTTGTGGGAGCCAACGGTGCAGGAAAATCAACCTTTGTAAAGCTTCTCTGCAGACTGTACGACCCTGATGAAGGCGTTATATTATTAGACGGGAAAGATATCAGGGAATATGATCCTGCAGAATATCTTAAACTTTTTTCCTTTGTATTTCAGGATTTTAAACTGTTCTCATTCCCGCTGGGGCAGAATCTGGCAGCGGATATGGTATACGATAAGGAAAAAGCGGAGGATTGCATAAAGCAGGTTTCCTTATATGAAAGGCTGCAGTCCATGAAAGACGGTACGGATACGTATCTGTATAAAGACATATCGCCTGATGGCATTGATGTTTCCGGCGGTGAAGCACAGAAGATCGCCCTGGCCAGAGCGCTGTATAAGGATGCTCCCATTGTTGTTCTCGATGAGCCGACAGCTGCACTGGATCCCATTGCGGAAGCGAAGGTATATTCAGACTTCAGCGATCTGGTCAGAAACAAAACTGCTGTTTATATAAGCCACAGATTATCATCCTGCCGTTTCTGCGATGAGATACTGGTTTTTGAAAAAGGCGAGATAGTGCAGAAGGGCAGTCATGATGAGCTGGTAAAGAACACGGATGGCAAGTATTACGAACTGTGGAACGCACAGGCACAGTATTATAAATGATAGGAGGAAAGAAAAATGGAAGGATTACAATTTGTAGTATTAAGAGACAGGAAAGAACTGAAAAATAAGGCGGCACAGTGGTTTCATGAAAAATGGGGCGTGCCCAAGGAAGCGTATCTGGAATGTATTGAAGCTTATATAAGCGGAGAAACGGAATACGGCTGGTATCTGTGCATGGATGGAGAAAAGATAGTTGGCGGTCTTGGAGTTATCGAAAACGATTTCCATGACAGGAAAGATCTGGCGCCCAATGTCTGCGCGGTTTATACGGAAGAAGAATACCGCTGCCGCGGGATAGCAGGAAAACTGCTTGATCTGGTAGTGGAAGACCAGAGGGCGCATGGGATATCACCGCTGTATCTTGTAACAGATCACACAGGCTTTTACGAACGTTATGGCTGGGAATTCTACTGCATGGCGCAGGGTGATGACGAGCCGGAGCAGACGCGCCTGTATGTGCATAAGTGAGGAGAAAAAAATGAAAATAGAAAGTGAAAGACTTATCATCCGTTCCATAGAAAAAGGGGACGAAAAAGTATTTGCCGAAATGGCGAAGGACGGAAGCCTGGCAGAGGTGGGCTTTGATGAAAACTGTTCCGAATGGATAGATGACTGGATAAATGAAGCGATAGAGCTGGATAAAAAAGATGATCCGCGGATCGATTACATCGCAAACACCATATGTTTAAAGGAAGACGGAAAAGTTATCGGATCTGTAGGAACTACATATTATGAGGATGCAGCAAAGATCGGAATATGTTATTCTATAGGAGCGGAGTATCGAAAAAGGGGTTATGCTTCCGAAGCTGTAAAAGCTTTCCTTCCTTATTTCTTCGATCATTATAATGAGGATGAGATCGCAGCTACCATTCTTGTGGATAACAAGGCTTCACAGAAGACTGCGGAAAAGTCTGGCTTTATCCTGAATGACACAAGGATGTATAAGGATATCTATGATGATGAAGAACAGTTATACTGCTTTTATACAGCAAAACGTAACAGAAATATTTTCTATCATGTGATATCGGACAGACCCAAAACTGCCGGTGAGCATTTTAAGGTGGATGAAGAACATCCCAACGGAGTGTATGACAGAGTTCAGGCAGAGACGGAAACGGTTAAGGATATTTATGAGCATCCCGGGAAGTATGAGGGAACAGAGCTTGAGCATCATACAGACGTGGCGCTCAGAGAGCTGGCGCTGGAACGAGTCATAGGGAGAGTATAATATGACCACAAGAGAAGAAGTACTGGCATATGGGTTATCTTTTCCGAATACATATCAGGAGGCGCCTTTTCACGATCCCAATTGGCAGCTTGTGCGGGTAAAGGGCAGTAAAAAAGCTTTTCTCTGGACGTATGAGAGAGAAGGTAATATCTGCATAAATGTAAAGGTCGATCCTGAATTGAGATTTTTCTGGAGAGACAGATATGAGTTTGTGATACCTGCGTATCATCAGAATAAAGAGCATTGGAATACTGTTATACTGGATGGAAGCATACCTGCAGATGATGTTAAGCAGATGATCACAGACAGTTATAACCTGATCACCGATTCGCCGACAAAACGGATTTATGAAGCGGTAAAGAAGATACCGCGGGGTAAGGTTGCAACCTATGCCCAGATCGCAAAGATGGCCGGGAACGCGAAAATGAGCCGTGCTGTAGGTAACGCACTCCATAAAAATACGGATCCGGATAATATTCCATGCTACAGAGTCGTTAATTCCCAGGGCAGGCTGGCAGATGAATTTGTATTCGGCGGAGCAGATGTTCAAAAAAGAATGCTGGAAGCCGACGGCATCGAAGTCACAGATAACAGAGTGGATCTGAAAAAGTATGGAATGTGAGGACCGTCCCAGCGTCCTTAAGGAGGTATATAATGGGTGAAAAATGTTTGGAAGGTAAAACAGCGATAGTGACCGGGGCCAATTCCGGGATGGGAATGGCGACGACGGCGGCGCTTGCGGATAAAGGCGCAAAAGTTATAATGCTTTGCCGCAGCGAAGAGCGAGGAAAAGAAGCGCTGACCAAATTGATGGAGAATAAAGACCGCCGGCTTGAACTGATACTTTGCGATCTGGGTGATTACGATTCTATAAGAAGTTTTGCAAAGCAGGTAAGAGCAGAGTACGAACGGATTGATATCCTGGTCAACAATGCAGGCTTTATATCACTTGACAGGCAGTTTACGAAGGAAGGACTTGAGAGGCAGTTTGGCATAAATCATATAGGGCATTTCCTGCTCACGATGCTGCTTCTTAAAAAGATGGGAGAGGGATCGCGGATCGTAAACGTTGCGTCGGGAGCGCATAAGACAGGAAAGATACATTTCGATGATATAAATCTGTCGAAGAATTTTAATGTGATCACGGCGTACAGCCAGAGCAAGCTTGCGAATGTGTTGTTTACAAGAGAACTGGCAAGGCGTGTAAAAGAACGAGGCATTACCGTGAACTGCTGTCATCCGGGAGCGGTGGCGACCAATATAGGCATAGACAGGGAAACGGGATTCGGAAAAACCATTACGGGAATGCTTAAGCCTTTTTTCCAGACTCCCGAGGAAGGAGCGCGAACAGCGATATTTCTTGCTTCGGATAATTCAGTGAAAGATATAACGGGAGAGTATTTTTATAAATGTCAGATAGCCAGGTCTTCGAAATGATCAAAAGATATGAGACTTGCAAAGAAGCTGTTTAGTTTCAGCAGGAAACTGATAATAAACGGAGTAGAATAAAAATTATTTTATAGGAGGTATTTATGTTACAGGACATCATAGGCTCAAAAACAGAACTGTTTGCGGACGGGGTACAGACGGTTCTGAGAGGACATGAGAACCGCTATCGTGATGTGACTATACTCAAAGGTAATCTCGTGAACAATTCCCGTTCGGGAGGGATAGGTATCAATGCAAGAGTAAACCGTGGCGGTGTCTTCGGTTTTGCATCTATCTCGGAGTATTCTCCCGAAGCTGCAGAAAAAGTTATAAAGGCGGCAACCGAGAATGCCATGTTCTTATCAAAGCATTCTTCACGGAGCATCGCCCTGCCCCCCTCCGTAAGCAGTGGCAGTGTTGCATTAAACCGCGATATCGTGGATGCCGAGCAGAAGGAGATCATCGAACTCTGCCGCACGTTTGATGCATACATAGAAAAAAACTATCCGGAACTGAGCAGCCGCTCTGTTTCGTATTCAGAAGATTCGCAGGATAGGATAATCTATTCTTCGGATGCGGCAAGCGGACATCTGGTAACCCCCCGCGCTCATGTTTATATCCATATGACTGCGGAGTCAAAAGAAGGTACGCCGGTTGAAATGTTCAAGGCGCTGGGCGGATTCGGAAGCTTTTATGATAATTTCTCCGATCCGGAAAAATACTATCCGGAGATAGATGAGCTTTATAAATGGGTTATGGATAAAAGAGAAGGCATATATCCCGACGCAGGAGAAAAGACTGTCGTTCTCGGCGGCATGATGGGCGGTATGCTGGCGCACGAAGCGGTGGGCCATACCGTGGAAGCAGACCTGGTACGCGGCGGAAGCGTTGCAGGGCCCTGTCTTAACAAGCGCGTGGCTTCGGAGCTGGTAAACCTTGTCGACTTTGCACACAGCTACAACGGCGGCCTTGCACCTCTTCCCGTATATCTGGATGATGAGGGCACGATAGCCGAAGACGCCGTACTGATCAAAGACGGTATACTGGTAGGTTATATGAATGACCGTGAAAGCGCTGCGGAATACGGCATGAAACCTGCAGGAAACGCAAGAGCCTGGAGCTTCTGGGATGAACCCTTAATACGTATGCGCAATACCTGCATCCTGCCCGGAAAGAATACCGTGGAAGAACTGATAGCTTCTGTTGACGACGGTTATTATCTTATCCAGTCCGGAAACGGTCAGGCAGATTTTACGGGCGAGTTCATGTTCGGTGTGATCTGCGGCTACGAGATCAAAAACGGAAAATTAGGCAGAGCCCTTTTGGATTCTACGGTAAGCGGCTTAGCTTTTGACATGCTAAAAAGCGTTGACATGGTATCCGATGAAGTGGAATGGTCAGCCTCCGGCTTCTGCGGAAAGAAACAGCCTATGGCCGTGGGAATGGGCGGTCCCCATATACGCTGTAAGATAACGATAGGAGGAAGATAAGATGTCGAATATAAGAAATGTCGGAGATACTTTTGATGCGCTGATCAAAAACAGCGAAGTAAAAAAATATACTTATACGCTTTCCGAATCCCAAAAACTGGAGCTTAACCTTGAGGACGGGGACTTTAAGCTGATGCGTACCGTTTTTGATAACTACGGTTCTATCAGAGTATTTGAGAACAACAAAATGGGTTCCGTGGGCGGAAATGATATCTCTGAAGAAGGACTGAAAAAACTGATCGAAGACAGCCTCTCTGCCGCAAGATCGGCTGATGAAGATCCCTGTCACGATATCGCTCCCGACCAGGGCAAAGACGTTTTTGTGCAGGGCGTTCAGGAGCCGGATATGGACCGCTTTATCGAGCGGGTGCAGGAATTCCTTAAGATCCTTAAAAAAGACTATCCCAAAATCAAGATCGCGGGCGGCGCCGCAGTGATCGACCGGTGGAACTGGTTTTCGCGCAACTCCAACGGTACCGAATTTGAAGGTATCGGCGGACAGTACCACTTCTCCCTGGAGTTCAGTGCAGGTGAAGGCGATAAGAACAGCGGCGCGGATTTCATTGGTTTTTCAATGAAAGATCTGGATACTCCCATCATCGAAATAGCGGATGTAAAACGCAGGCTTAAGGCTGTCTGCGACAGGATTTATCCCGAAACGATCGATTCCAAATTTACCGGGACCGTAGTGCTGATCCCCGATTGTGCATCCCAGTTCCTCTACATGCTGGCCGGTAATTATATTTCCGGCGGACGTATTATCGAAGGCACAAGCCTCTGGCTGGACAAAGTGGGCGAAAAGGTTGTTGACGAAAAGCTGAGTGTTACGCTGGATCCCTTTGATGAACGCATTGTTAACGGAGAACGGGGAACGCAGGACGGCTTCCGCTCAGAAACGGTCAAAGTTATCGATAAAGGAGTACTAAAGACACACTGGCTCGATCTGTATGCAGCCAATAAGACCGGACGCCCTGTAGTAAAGAATACAGGCGGCTCTATGGTAGTGGACGCCGGAGATAAGACTTTAGACGAGATCATCTTGACTGTCGATAAAGGAATAATAATGGGCAGTTTTTCCGGCGGTGAGCCCGGCGTAAACGGAGATTTTTCGGGAGTTGCCAAGAACAGCTTCCTTATAGAAAACGGAAAGATAAAATGCGCACTCAGCGAGACTATGGTAAACGGCAATCTGGCCGAAATGTTCAATAACATCCGCGCAATATCAAAGGAACAGATCTGTGACGGAAGATCCGTACTGCCGTATATCGCGGTGGACGGGATCGTTATCTCCGGAAAATGATGACGCTGGGACGGTCCTCTTGTCTTCATTTAGTGATGAAAAGTGAAGACAGAAGGACTGTCCCCGTATCCTCAGATTTTAGTTGTCCATTTGGTGCAGTCCCATACCTCTGTAGCCAGGTCCTCATAGAATTCGGGTTCGTGGCATACCATCAGTATGCTGCCTTTGTAATCCTTAAGGGCGCGTAACAGTTCTGTTTTTGCATCCACATCCAGATGGTTTGTGGGCTCGTCTAAAACAAGCAGGTTGGATTCTCTGTTGATAAGTTTGCAGAGACGTACCTTTGCCTGCTCACCGCCGGAGAGAACTTTGCATTTGCTCTCGATATGTTTTGTGGTGAGGCCGCATTTTGCAAGAGCGGAACGCACTTCATACTGCGTATATCCGGGGAATTCATTCCAGATCTCCTGCAGACAGGTAGTATCGATATTTGGCGGCATCTCCTGTTCAAAATATCCTATCTCCAGATTTTCACCCAGTTCAACTTTTCCTTTGAGTGCAGGGATAAGTCCCAGTATGCTTTTTAATAATGTTGTTTTGCCGATACCGTTTGAGCCGGTAAGAACGATGCAGGATCCGCGCTCCATATTTATATTAAGAGCGGAAGACAAGGGTTCGTCATATCCGATGACCAGATCTTTTGTTTCAAAAAGGATCTTGCCAGGAGTGCGCGCCACTTTAAAGTTGAATTCCGGCTTGGGCTTCTCCTGTATCTTTTCAATGATATCCATATTGTCCAGTTTCTTCTGGCGGGACATTGCCATATTTCTTGTAGCGACACGCGCCTTGTTGCGGGCAACAAAATCCTTAAGCTCCGCGATCTCCTGCTGTTGTTTATTGTAAGCGGCTTCGCGCTGGGCTTTCTTTACTTCGTATACTTCCATGAATTTATCGTAGTCTCCCACATAACGATCCAGGCTGTGGAAGTTACCGTCCATGTGGTAAACGATATTGATAACGCTGTTTAAGAAGGGTATATCATGGGATATCAGGATGAAAGCATTCTCATAATCCTGCAGATATTTCTTAAGCCATTCGATGTGTTCCGCGTCCAGATAGTTTGTGGGCTCGTCTAAAAGCAGTATGTCAGGTTTTTCGAGAAGCAGTTTGCCAAGCAGTATCTTGGTACGCTGTCCGCCGGAGAGTTCCGTTACATCACGGTCCAGACCCAGATCAAGCAGGCCAAGTGCGCGCGCCACTTCTTCAACCTTAGCGTCGATCATATAGAAATCTCGGTTGGTCAGGATGTCCTGGATAGTACCGGTCTCCTCCATATATTCTGCCATCTCTTCATCAGTGGCATCGGCCATTTTTTCGTAAAGCTCATTCATCTTGGCTTCCAGTGCAAACAAAGGCTCAAATGCGCTCGCCAGAACCTCTTTTATGGTCATTCCCTTCTGCAAAACAGCATGCTGGTCAAGATATCCGGCCTTAACGTTTTTTGCCCATTCGATGGTGCCTTCATCAGGCATCAGTTTGCCGGTTATGATATTCATAAAGGTTGATTTGCCTTCACCGTTGGCGCCTACAAGACCTATGTGTTCTCCGGCCAGCAGACGGAAAGATACATCTTCAAAAATTGCCCTGTCGCCGAAACCGTGGGTTAAGTGTTCTACATTTAATATGCTCATATGTAATACTCCTGTATCCTTTTTATCCGAAGTACATATTCTACAGGACTTTACGGATCTGTTCAAGTGGATAGATTATCTTTTTGCGGCATTTTGTGGTATCATATAATGACTATGCATTAAGGACATGTTTATATGAAGAAGAAGAAAAAGATAATATTATGCGCGATCCTGATCCCTGCAATATTGATATTGCCGGGTTTATATTGCGGACTGACTATAAAGAATTATAAGATCGAAGATAGAAGATTTAATGAAGGCATCAGGATAGCATTAGTGACGGATCTGCATTCCTGCCGTTACGGAAAGGATCAGCAGTGCCTGCTGGAGGCGTTATATGAACAGGAACCTGATGTGGTGCTTCTGGGCGGAGATATCTATGATGATGAACGGCCGGATGACAACACGGATATTTTTCTGGCAGGGATCGCAGATAAGTATCCCTGTTATTACGTGGCCGGTAATCACGAATGCTGGTGCAGTGCGCAGGAACATAAGACCAAGATGGATAAGATAGAGGCTTATGGTATAACACGTCTGCGCGGAAATACAAGCACGCTGACAGTGGGAGATCAGCAGATAAAGATCTGCGGCGTAGATGATCCCGATCTGTTTATGGTAAGGACAGCATACAGTGATGATGAATACAGCACTTTCCTGCAGCAGATGACGGAGCTTAAAAAGGAAACGGAAGACGATACATTTACGATCCTCCTTTCCCACAGACCGGAATTATATGAGGACTATCAGAGATACGGCTTTGACCTGATATTGTCGGGACACGCCCACGGCGGGCAGTGGAGGATACCGGGTATACTCAATGGTTTATTCGCGCCGGATCAGGGACTGTTCCCCAAACGTGCCGGAGGTTTATATGACGATAAAACAACGCCGATGATAGTAAGCCGCGGACTGGCAAGGGAATCTACCATCGTGCCGCGTTTATATAATCCGCCGGAGCTGGTGATCATAGATCTGGCGGCACCGTGTCCTCACTAAGGGAGAATGAGTAATGGTTTTTAAACTGCCCGAAAACAGAATAGTTTTTCCGGATCCCACTCTGGCAGATGATGACGGCCTGCTGGCGATAGGAGGAGACTTAAGCGTCGAGAGGCTTGTTCTGGCTTATTCGAACGGGATCTTTCCATGGTACAATGAGGGCAATCCTATTATGTGGTGGTGCCCTCATGAGAGATTTATCATCAGACCGGGAAACATCCACATATCACATTCACTCATTAAATACATGAAAAAGCATGATGTAAAAATGGCCGTGAACAGGGACTTTCCGGACACCATGCACAGATGCAGGATGAAAAGGGAGAATGCGGAAGGCACCTGGATCACAGATGATATGGAAAAGGCATACGCTGAGATGAACAGAAACGGATACGCCATGGCCGTTGAATCCCTTGTTGACGGAGAGGTAGCCGGAGGTCTCTATGGCGTTGTACTTGGTAATAATTTCTTTGGCGAAAGCATGTATTCAGATCGGGAGAACGGATCAAAACTGGCGCTGGTACTGCTGGCGCAGAGTTTAAAGGAAAAGGGTTTTAATATGATCGACTGCCAGTTTCATACGGATTTTCTTGAAAGCATGGGAGGTGAATATATAACTTACGAGGAATACAGAAGCTATATCCAGTGACATTTTATGGCTTGATGAAAGGAAGATTGTTCTGACATGAGAAACGGAAATATAAAAAGATCTGCAGCACATATATCAGCAGCATTGATCCTTATAATGCTGGGAATTTATCTGCTTCCGCTTTTTGTGCCGGCGGCCGATGATGAGAGAGAAGCCGTACGTGTCGGATATTATGAAAACGAAGTGTTCCAGGAAGGCGCAGAGCCGGGAGCTGTTAAGACAGGTTATGCTTACGAGTATTACCGTAAGATGTCCGAGTATACCGGCTGGAAATATGAATATGTATACGGTGATTTCGGTGATCTGTATCAGATGCTCATTGACGGAGAGATAGATCTGCTGGCGGGCCTGGCATGGAAAGAGGAACGCGACGCCATCATAGCATATCCGGAATCGCCAATGGGTAATGAAAACTACAGTCTGATAAAACATGCTGCAGATGAAAGCATCACTGTTAATCCGGCAACACTGAACGGTAAACGTCTGGGCGTACTGGACAGCGCTATGGCCGATGCATTAAGGGAGTTTCTGGATAAGCACGGGATAGAGGCCGATGTTATAAGCTACCGTGACTACGAGCCGCTGTTTGATGCTTTTGATAATAATGAGATCGATGTGCTGGCTGCGGAAGGGGATGGCGCATACGGAAGACAGAATGCAGAACTTCTTTATGCTTATGGCGCATCCGATTATTATCTTTGTGTCAGCAAAGCAAGGCAGGATCTGCTGGATGAGCTTAACATAGCCCAGACGGAGCTGTCGGTAGATGAGCCGAATTATATTACTTTCCTTCGCAGCAAATACTATCCCGTAAGTATCTCAAGCCGGGCTTTTTCCGCAGAAGAAAAACAGTGGCTGTCAGAACATAAGACATTGAGCATAGGATATCTGAATAACTATCTTCCATACAGCGATATCGATGAAGAAGGCAAGGTGACCGGACTCATAAGCGACATGGTCCCCCGCATGCTGGAGTCACTGGGGATAGAAGATATTACGGTGTCTTATACAAGTTTTGACAGTTATGACGCCATGGTTGACAGACTCTCAAGCGGGGATATCGATGCTGTCTTCCCGGTAGGCGGAGGATTATACTATTCGGAAGAGAGCGGGATATACCAGTCGGGGGCGGTAGTTTCGGCGGCAACAGAACTGGTGTATAAGGGAGATTATAATGATAAAACGACCCTGCATTTTGCGGTGAACGAAAATAACCGCATGCAGTATTATTTTGTTAAGACTTATTATCCGGAAGCGAAGATAAGTTTTTATCCTTCTATTGATGATTGTCTGAAAGCAGTAGGTGACGGTAAGGTCGGGTGTACGACGTTAAACGGACTGAGGGCAAACGATATACTGCGTAACAGCAAATATGACGGGCTTTCTCTTTTACAGACAACGTATGATGACGACAGGTGCTTCGGCGTTCTTATAGGAAACGAAGGGCTGCTTAAATTGTTAAACCGCGGGATCACGGTCCTTGGTACGGATTATGCCCAGAACCTGGCTTTCCGTTATACGGACAAGCTGTATTCTTATACTTTCTTTGACATGCTCCGCAATAATATGGCTATAGTCGGAAGCATAATTCTTGTAGTTGCCGCAGTGATAATCCTGTTTCTTGTACGCGATTCAAAGCGGTCCAAACGCGAGATACTTAATAAAGAAGAACTGATAAAGCAGCAGGAGCGCCGTGAACAGCAGGATAAAATGATAACCGCACTGGCTTCGGATTACCGCTGTGTTTACCATGTTGATCTGGATAAAGACGACGCCGTATGTTACAGAGGTGATCCCACGGATAGGGATCAGACAGCGGAGGGAGTTCACTTCTCTTATCATGACCGTTTCCTGTGGTATGCAGACAATTGTGTTACGGAAAGCTACCGGGAAGGCTTTAAGCAGTTTATTGATCCCGATAACATAAGGGCGGCGCTGGAAAAAGAAACCATAATCATGTACCGTTACCTGGCGCATCGTGACGGCAGGGAATATTACGAGATGATACGTATGGCCGGTGTGCGGCATGCGGAAAACCGTGACGATCATATAGTTCATGCCGTGGGACTGGGGCTGACCAGCATAGATACCGAGATGAGAGACACCATGGCAAAGAATCAGGCTTTGAGTGAAGCCTTGAAAGTGGCAGAGGAAGCAAATAAGGCTAAGACGGCTTTCCTGTCAGGTATGAGTCATGAGATACGTACTCCCATGAATGCGATCATCGGACTGGACAGCCTGGCTCTGCGCAGCAGTGATCTGAGTGAGGAAACAAGGGAATATCTGGAAAAGATAGGTGAGAGTGCAAAACATCTGCTGGGTCTGATCAATGATATCCTTGATATGAGCCGCATAGAATCGGGACGCATCATGATGCGAAAAGAAGAATTCTCTTTCAGCGGGATGCTGGAGCAGCTTAATACGATGGTCATGTCCCAGTGCAATGAAAAGGGACTTCAGTATGAATGCAGCGTGATCGGCGGCGTGAGCGATTATTACATCGGTGATGACATGAAGCTCAAACAGATACTGATCAACATACTTTCCAATGCGATAAAGTTTACAGATGCGCCCGGCAGTATAAAGCTTACGGTTGAGCGCACGGCGGTATTCGGTGATCATTCCACCGTTAAGTTTGTCATCAAAGATACAGGCATAGGCATGGATAAAGCATATCTGCCCAAGCTTTTTGACGCCTTTTCGCAGGAGGACAGCAGCAGTAACAACAAGTACGGAAGTACAGGTCTTGGTATGGCCATCACTAAGAATCTCGTGGAACTTATGAACGGGACTATCAGCGTTGAATCGGAGAAGGGAGCCGGAACGGAATTTACCGTTGTTGTTACGCTTAACAACAGCAGACATGAAGGGCCGGCAACCAGCTATGTAGATCCCGGAGATGAAAAGAAATGTGCTTTATTGAAAGGAAAACATATTCTTATGGCGGAGGATGTAATGATCAACGCCGAGATAATGGAGCAGATAATCCTGATGAAGGAAGCTTTTATCGATCATGCGGAGAACGGCAGGCTGGTTACCGAGATGTTTGAGAAGAGCGAGCCGGGATATTATGATGCGATATTGATGGATGTGCGCATGCCGGAGATGGACGGCCTGGAAGCCGCATCCGTGATAAGAGCCATGGACAGGCCTGATGCGAAGACCATACCTATTATTGCCCTTACGGCTAATGCATTTGATGAGGATGTCCAGAGATCTTTGCAGGTGGGCATGAACGCACACCTGTCAAAGCCGGTAGAACCCGAGCATCTGTATCAGACGCTGGAAGAACTTATCTGGGAAGCTGAAGAGAACAGAAAATCCGGCTGATCACCAGTCTGAATCCCAGTCTGATCCGCTGTCCCAGCTCCAGTCAGAACCGGAATCCCAGGAATCCCAGCTGTCATCGTCGTCCCATGAACTGTCGCTGTCACTGCTGTAAGAAGGTTCAACATAATAACTTGAATCGGAAAAGTCATATCCGCCGTAATCACTGCTGTAATATGATGAGTCGTAATAATCATTTACATTATCAACAGGCCGTTCGGAAGGCATCCAGTCATCATAATAATCATCATACATATACCAGCTGCCGCTCTGGTTGTAATAATGATTGCCGCCATAGGTGTAATAGCCGTTGTTGGGAATTGCGGCCATCGCTACGAAGAACAGTATAACGGCTCCCAGGATGATGGCTGCTGTCAGAAGACGCTTAAGACGGTTTTTCTTCTGCGCCTGAGGGTTCTGTCTTCTGGGCTGTGAAGTGGATGAGCGCATCGAAGAAGTATTTGCAGCCTTGTGGTTTGCATACTCGGAGCGCATCTTCTGGTAGATCTCGTTAACGGCGTAGGCTTCGTCTTTGCCGTTGTAGCGTACAGCACGGCTGCCGTCGGACTTGTTTTTATAGACAATGACGTTTTCGCCGTCGCGGTATATACCGAAAGCCTTGGCGCCCTTGTAATCCTCGCCGATGTGGAAATGCATCTGGGCGGTGGGCACCTTATTATCCACGCAGTATTGTTTAAGTTCTTCTATTGTTTTGGGGATCTGGTTTGAGACCCTTCTGATATTCTTATTGGTTGCGCCGCAGTTGGGACAGTTTTCCAGCTGGTCCTCGTAAAAACCGTCGCAATAATCGCATTTTACATCCATGATAGCCTCCTTATGGTTGACAGACCGGTATGCTGTAAAAATATTATCACATAACGGCAAAAAAATAAATATGGCAGGAAAAACGGCGGCCTTTTTCACAGCTTGCCAAAAGTGGTAAAATCCATTAAAATATAGTAGTTAAATTTAAAGTCAGGAGGGCTTATCGTGAAAGTTGCAGTTATAGGTACAGGCTATGTGGGTCTGGTAACAGGTACCTGTTTTTCGGATATGGGAAACGAGGTATGGTGCGTAGATGTTGATGAGAAGAAGATAGAGAGACTTAAGGCGGGGGAAATACCCATCTATGAACCCGGACTTTCAGAGCTGGTGCTCAAGAACCATGAAAATGGCAACCTGAACTTTACTACAGATATAAAGGAAGCACTGGACCGCTGTAATATCTGTTTTATAGCGGTAGGCACACCTATGGGTGAGGATGGCAGCGCGGATCTGCAGTATGTTCTGGCTGTGGCTAAGAGCATTGGCGAGAAGATGAGCCATCATATGTATGTTATCGATAAATCAACGGTGCCTGTGGGTACAGCTGAAAAAGTGAAGGCATGCATACAGGCAGAGCTTGATAAGAGAGGATCGGATCTTACTTTTGATGTGATAAGCAATCCCGAATTCCTGAAGGAAGGAACCGCCGTTAATGACTGCATGCGTCCCGACCGTATAGTCATAGGCGTTGATAATGATGATGCGGCAGAGACCATGAGAGAGCTGTACCGCCATTATGTACTGAATACAGAGAATTTCATACTCATGGATATAGCCAGTGCGGAAATGACCAAATATGCGGCAAATTCCATGCTGGCAACCAAGATAAGCTTTATGAATGAGATATCACGCATCTGCGAAGCCGTTGGTGCGGATGTAAATAAGGTACGTAAAGGCATAGGCAGTGATAAGCGTATAGGCTATTCCTTTATCTATCCGGGCTGCGGATACGGTGGGAGCTGCTTCCCCAAGGATGTTAAGGCTCTGGTGCGTACCGCTGAAGAGAATGGCTACAATGCTGAGCTTTTGAATGCTGTTGAAGAAGTTAACCACATGCAGAAACATGTGATAAGTGATAAGGTAAAAGAGCATTTCGGTCAGGATCTGAGCGGAAAGACCTTTGCGGTATGGGGGCTTGCATTCAAACCCGATACCGATGATATGCGTGAGGCCAGTGCGATAACCATAATCAATGACCTTACGGCTGCAGGCGCTAAGATCCAGGCCTATGATCCCAAAGCTATGGGAGAGGCACAGAAATGCTATCTTAAGGGCAACGATGCCGTAACCTATTCCGAGGGCAAGTATGACGCGCTCAAGAACGCAGACGCCCTGATACTGGTGA
>CAMVRS010000034.1 GCA_947169935.1 uncultured Lachnospiraceae bacterium | reverse complement strand
ATGAAGTCCATCATCTTGCCGAAGTTGATGTACTTGTAGCCGATGATCTCATCGTTCTCATCCAGAGCAACGTGTGTGATGTAACCGTCTGTCAGTTCCAGATAACGCGGTCCCTTATCGAGAGTACCGTAGGTTGTACCAACCATTGAACGAAGTCCTTTTCCGAGATCCTCAAGACCTGCACCGATCTGAAGACCGTCCTCAGAGAATGCACTCTGTGTACGTCCGTAAACGATCTGAAGGAAAAGCTCTCTCATAGCGGTATTGATGGCATCGCATACAAGGTCTGTGTTAAGAGCCTCTAATACGGTAAGTCCGGGAAGGATCTCAGCTGCCATAGCAGCGGAATGTGTCATACCGGAGCAGCCGATAGTCTCTACCAGAGCTTCCTGGATGATACCGTCCTTAACGTTTAAGGAAAGCTTGCAGGCGCCCTGCTGGGGAGCACACCAGCCAATACCATGGGTGTAGCCGGAGATGTCCTTGACTTCTTTGGACTTAACCCATTTTGCTTCTTCCGGTATAGGAGCAGCGCCATGATGAACGCCCTGATGAACCGGACACATTGCCTTTACTTCTGTTGAATAGATCATGTAAAAGACCTCCTTATGAAGATTTAAATGTTTTACCTTAAATCCGATAGAACGGTTTTAAGAAATATTACACTCTGAGCTGGTATTATACAGCAAAAGGGGAGTTTTGTACAGAGATTTATCGCTGGCGAATGCTCTTTTCATAAGGCGTCTTTTGTGTTAAGATATCACTTAACATGCTTCGGGAGACGGAACATATTTTTGCGCCGGATGCTGAAGCAGATCAAAACGAGGAGGCCTTAAAATGGATCTTAAAACCGCTTTTAAAGATTACTTTAAAGTAGGGGCAGCTGTCGCCATGGCAGATATCGAGACCCCGGCGCATTTTCAGCTGCTTAAGGACCAGTTCAGCAGTTTTACAGTCGAGAACGATATGAAACCCTGCTATTTCCTGGATCCCGAGGCTAACAGGGATGAGCCGGAGAAATACGATCTTGAGCCGAAGCTTAATTTTGATCATGCCATACCTTATCTTGAGGCGGCAAAGAAGGCCGGCATACCCATGAGAGGCCACACCCTCTGCTGGCACGGCCAGACTCCCAAGTGGTTCTTCCATGAGAAATATGATGAGTTTGCACCTCTGGCAGACCGCGACACCATGATAAAGCGCCAGGAGAATTATATCAAAGGCGTGCTTGGCTTTGCCCAGGAGAATTATCCGGGCGTGGTCTACGCCTGGGATGTGGTAAACGAAGCTATCGACAAGAACGATTACAGACAATCCCTCTGGACAGAGACTATAGGGACTGATTTTATCGAGAAAGCCTTTGAGGCAGCAAGAAAATATGCGGATAAGGATGTGGCTCTCTTCTATAATGATTATAACTGCTATGAGGAATGGAAGAGGGACATGATAATCGACAGGATCCTGAAGCCTTTAAAGGAAAAGGGCCTGATCGACGGTATGGGAATGCAGTCACACCTGACGATGGACTTTCCGGATGAGGAACTCTATAAAGCGGCTATATATAAATACGGAGAGCTGGGGCTTCAGATACATGTAACTGAGCTGGATATCCATAATGCCGATCCTTCCGAAGAGTCCATGAAGGCTCTGGCAGATAAATATGCCATGATATTCGGAGCACTGGCAGAAGCTAAAAAGAGCGGAAAGGCCAATGTTACCGCGGTGACGCTCTGGAATCTCCTGGATGAGGAAAGCTGGCTTACAGGCTTCAGAAGAGAGAGGAGCTATCCCCTTCTTTTTAAAGGAAAGTGTGAAGCCAAGGAGGCTTATTACAGCGTATTAAAGACCGTAGTTCCTGAGGATAAGGTTGATAAATGGGAGCCCGGATATCCGGAAAAGGATTTTGAGCGCGTAAAAGATCCGAACCGCAAGCCGTCCTCTAGAAGACTCTGGACACACATAGTGGAAGTTGAGCCGGGCGTGAAGCTGTCCTATGAGGAATTCGGCTGGGGAGACAAGTATATCTTTTCCGCACAGATGGGCTTTTATCCCCGCGGGCTCCAGCAGGCACTGGGCTTTATGGGCTATCATGTGATCTGCATCACCCTGCGCGGATTCTATCCTTCATCCTATGTAACCGAAGATTACGGCGACAAATGGTATGATGTATTCGCACAGGATGTGGTGAGAGTGGCCGACAAAATGAAGGTAGATAAATTCTATTATATGGGCGCCTCCCACGGAGCCGGCGTAGGCTGGCATCTTTGCCTGAAAGCACCGGACCGCGTAAAAGGATTTATAGCCTGCGTTCCCGGTCCCCACAGCCTGGCTGAGGGCAGTATGTCCATGAGACAGATGGTACTTTCGGGTATAATAAAGGAAGTGCCTCCCATGGATCCGCCTATCGATAATGATGAGGCGCGTTCAAAACGCCGCAGTATCCGTGAAGAGCATATCTCCCATAATCCCGAGCCGGATCCTCGCGAGAAGGCTGTTGATTACGGCAGGCCTCTGCTTAAGTACAAGACGGAGGAGAAGCTCTGTGAGATGCTCCACACCATACAGACTCCTACGCTGATACTTGGAGGTATCGACGATCCCATCAGTCCTCCGGAACTGATGGTAAGGACAGCAAAGCAGCTGCCTCATTGCAAGATGGTAATGTATTCGAATACAGGACATAATATCGATACCGATCTTATCGAGGAGCTGGCAGGCGAATCCGACAGATTTTTAAAGCAGCTCGATAAAGACGGAAGGGTATACGAAAGCCTGATGAATTTCTGAAAGCTGACGTAAATATATTACAGTAAACCTTTAAAGTGCTTAAAAATCCCCATAAGTTGCTGACTTATGGGGATTTTATTATAAGTATATTTTAAAATGTTAATATAAAATTGTCCAAACTATATTATCAAAGAAAGGAAGTGTAAACGGACATGAAGAAACACATCAAAGGAAATACCGCTTTAAGAAGGTTCCTGTGTGTTCCCCTCACAGTGATGATGCTTCTTGCTCAGACGCCCATAGGTGCGTTTGCGGCAGACAAAGCACCCGCTGATGATGAGGATAAGACAGAAGCGGTCATCGAAGCAGATTACCTTGTATCTGAAGATGAAGAACCTGCTGTTTCTGCAGACAAGGCAGAGGCTGCTGCAGCTGATGAAGCATCAGCAGAAGAAGCTCCCATCGTAGGTGATGGTGAGGCAAACAATATTGAGATCAACCAGGGTATGTCTATCCATACCGGTCTCAATGACGGCAACGAGACTTACATGAACACCTTCGTTGCAAAGAAGACAACCGCTGTTATGATGAAGATCCCCAATTCCGATTCCATGACAGAGGAGCAGGCTAAGGCAGCTATGGCTAATTACAAGGTTGAAGCCAAGGCTGTGACCAACGGACAGGAAGCTGACAACTGTGAGCTTACCGCATCCGGTGCTGACCAGTTCAGCTTAAAGCGTACCTATACGGAGGACTGTGACCTGACAGCCGGATGGTATGCTGCAGTCAAGTTCCCTACAGGTCCTGACAAGGGTACCTACAATTTCCACTGGTATGACGGTGAGAATGAGATCGCCAAGTATGAAGGCGTAACCTTCTACGAGACCAAGGTTCTCAATATCCTGGTTGTTCCCGTAAAGGGTTACTGGGGTGCACACTATGAGGGCGGCGCGCCTTCAGCAGGAGCATTCAGCTGCAAGGATGGCAAGTTCAAGGATCCTTTCGGAAATGAGAAGGAATGGAGCAGCCTTATACCTGAACTCAAGTCTTACATTCTGGATGTATATCCCGTTGCTGATGTTAATATCACAGAGGGTAATGAGATCGATGCAGGTACAGCCGATTACGATATGTGTAACGGTGACGGCCAGAAGAAACTCTGGGAAGAGGCGTGCAAGCTTCAGTCCAAGGATAAGGACGGTAAGGACCGTTACGATCTGATCCTTGCATTCGTTCAGTACAGACAGGATCAGGGCGGCGGACAGGGTTATACCTTCGGACGTCCTACTAACATCATTACTTATTCAGACGTTGATATGCTCCCTACCGTGGTACATGAGATAGCTCACTGCTACCAGGTTGGTGATGAGTATGACGGCGGAAGCTTTAACAATGCCGTAAACTATCCTCCCAACAATTACAAGGGCAGGGATTTCTCCAACGGTAACGATATCGCTGCAACCAGCGGCGCAAATGATTACTGGAAAGCTCCCAAGGAGTATAAGGCGATCACCAACAGCGACAAGAAGGATAAGATCGATGAGAACGGCGCAGCAACGATGGTCAAGCTGTCACTTCATCCTTACAGCCTCTCACAGGATAAGTTCATCACCTGGGGCGGCGTGGATGCAGAAGGCAAGGCTACCGGCGACACTGTAGGACCTACCATCACATACATGGGTTCCGGATATTCAGGCTGTGACGGATACTACTGGACTTCAGCCGTGATCTGGGATCATCTGCTCAAAGAGTTCACTGTTAAAGAGAAACAGACCGAGAACAGCCAGCCTCCTGCAGAGGAGGAAGGGCAGCAGCAGGAAGAACAGACCAATGCACAGGTATTCCTTAATGCGCTTAATTCCGGAGTAAAGATCGATGAGAATTCCATCTTTACCGATGAAGATGATTTCTATTACAGTGATGATTACCGTTTTGGTGATTCCAGAATGGTAGAAGTATACGGCTGGATCAAGACCGTTTCTGGCAACACCGTATTCTCCGTAAATCCTCTGTTCTCCTATGACGGAGATCTGGAGTACATGGATGTTCTTGAGGGCGTATATAAGGACAACCCCGAGAACTATACCTTTGCAGCTCTTGATAAGGATGGCAACATCATCAAATCCCCTGTTGACGGCAAGTGGGCTGTTGCAGAGTTCTACGGCGGCTTCTACAATGCAAGCAACAATAAGATGATGGATGAGGTTAACTTCAACTTCGATGCGGAATATCCCGAAGGAACCGTTGATTTCATTATCTTCAAGGGTAAGGTTACCGATGACGGCAAGTATTCAAACGTAGTATGGCAGGCATCCAAGGATGATAACTTCTATGCAGAATTTGATAATCAGCCCGAAGGCTATCTGACCTATGCTGATGTTAATTCCGAATACGCAGAAGTTGAATGGGAAGTATATTATCCTGCAGGTGCAGAAGAGCCTTATGCAAATGAGGACGGCGTTCTCTATACCGAGGTTTATTACTGCCCCGAAGGTGATGACGGCGAAGCTTATTATGTAGGCTGCAGCGAGGATGATGACTGGGAAGAAGGCTACATCAGTTTCGCGACCGACAGCCAGTTTGCAACCAAGTGGACCAGAAACGCATATGTATGGGTTAAGGTTACCAACGGCGTTAACGCTGTTGATATCTACTCGGATGCACTTGAAGTGACCCTCTGCAATTCCAAGATAGAACTTACAGGCAAGGGTATCACCAAGAGCGGTTCCGGAGATGATGTTACCTACACGGCAGAGTGCACAGGTTCCGCGATCACTCCCGGCACAAACGTTACGGCTTACAATCCTTTCACCGGCAAGTATATCAAGCTGAAGAAGGATGTTGATTATACCGTAAGCTATGAGAACAACACAGATGTAGGTTATGCAAGCGTTATAGTACAGGGTATAGGAAACTATGCCGGCAAGAACACCCAGGAATTTGAGATCGTTGCAAAGCAGCTTGACGGTGCAGCAGAGAGCATACCCGATATCAAGTACGTTGCAGATCTTGATAAGGCCGTTCTGCCTTACCTTCAGATGAAGGATAAGAACGGCAACCAGCTTACCTATCTTAAGGACTTCTATGTAACCTTCACGGCAGACGGCAAGACAAAGCAGTCCCTGAACAAGGTTATCACTAAGGATCCAGAGGAAGATGTTCTGGTTGAGGTTGCATTTATCGGACTCAACAATTACAAAGACACATTAAAGAAGGGTGCAAGCTTCTGTGTTCTTTCTTCAAAGACTGAGGCAGCAGCCATCAGCTCCGACAGCATAACCATCAACCTGGCAGCAGAGACCGTGCAGTACAGCGGCAAGGCTGTCCAGCCCAAGATCAAGTCTGTAGTCTATAAGAATGAGAAGGGTGAAGAGATCACTCTTGGAAAGAAAGATTACAGCGTGGTCTATACCAACAACGTTGAGGTTGGTACTGCAAGAGTTACCGTGACAGGAAAGAACGGTTATACCGGTTCTGCAACAAAGACCTTTACCGTAACTCCCAAGGAAGTTAAGACCTTAAGCGTAAGCGGTATCAAGAACCAGCCTTACACAGGCGCAGAGCTTGATATCGATACACTGCCCGTAGTAGTCAAGGCTGGCAAGATCGTGCTCACAAAGGGCGTCGACTATACCGTAGAGAAGGTTGACGGCACCGACTATACCAAGGCCGGCAAGGTAGCTGTAGCTATACGCCTGATCGAGGATAAGGGCCAGAAGAACACTCCCAGGGTTACCTGGAGTGCAAAGGCAAAGAAGACAGAGATAGTAAAGAACTTCTCTATCGTAAAGACCAACTTCAAGTCTGATGCGGTTGCTATGCAGGTAAGCAGCAACAACGTTTCACAGAATGTTGTTAAGGATAAGGACGGAAACGCCGTAGCTTACATCAGAAGTGCAAGCCGTACCGAACTTGCTGAAGGCAAGAATAAGTACACCTTCGTTATCGAAGGCAGTGCCGATGCTCTGGCAAAGGGCGCAGATCTTTCTTCAGCCGTAGTTGTAAAGGCGTTCGGAAAGAATATCGATCCTAAGGATTACACGATCACCGTAACAGCTGCAAAGAACGGCAAGACCGGAAAGATCACCATTAAGCCCGTTAAGGGTTCTGCCGCATACACCGGATCCAAGAACATCAAATTCATGTATGTAAAGCAGACTGCTGAAGCAGAGTAATAAAAGCTTAAGATACCGTTAAAAGTATCCGGGCCGCGGGAAGTCATAAAAGACAGACCGCGGCCCTTTTTATGATTTGTCGGTTGAGAGATATATGGTTTTGTGATATAGTAATATGAGGTGAAATGATCATGATCGGAGGATTTTTAAATGTCGGCAAATTTCAGCTCTACAGGAGAATATGTTGCGTCACAGGCACTGATGGACAGTGTTAATGTGGCGATAGCTTTAAAGAAACCGCTGCTCATAAAAGGTGAACCCGGAACGGGCAAGACCATGCTGGCAGAGGCGGTAGCAAAGTCGCTGGGTAAGAAACTCATAATCTGGAACATCAAATCCACGACCAAGGCACAGGACGGGCTTTATATGTATGATACCATACAGCGTCTCTATGACGGCCAGTTCGGCGAAGAAGGCGTGGATGATATAGCAAGGTATATTAAGCTGGGTAAACTGGGAGAAGCCTTTGAGAGCGATGAACAGGTGGTCCTCCTGATAGATGAGATAGATAAAGCAGACCTGGAATTTCCTAACGACCTGCTCTGGGAGCTGGATCAGATGGAGTTCTATATCCACGAGACCAAGCGCACCGTTAAGGCTAAACAGCGCCCCATAGTCATAATCACATCCAATGCCGAAAAGGAACTGCCGGATGCATTCCTGCGCCGCTGTATATTCCATTACATAGAGTTCCCTGATGCTGCCCTGATGGAAGAGATAGTAAAGGTACACTATCCCGATATAGAAGAAAATCTGTTAAAGAACGCCATGGACGTTTTCTACTGGATAAGAAGCATAAGGGATGTCCGCAAGAAACCCTCAACATCAGAGCTTATCGACTGGGTGAACGCCCTACAGATGGGTGGCATTCCCACGGATACCCTTAAGGAAAAGCTTCCGTTTATCGGCGTTATCGTAAAGAAGGATGAAGATCTGGAAACAGTAAAGCATTATGTTTAATAACTTCTTCAACAGCTTAAAGAAATACGGTCTTAACGTGACGGTGAGCGAATGGCTCACGCTTCAGCAGGCTCTGGATGCAGGGCTCTGCGAAAGCTCCATCACGCGTTTTTATCATGTGGCCAGATCCATACTGGTACATTCGGAAACCGATTTTGATAAATACGACCAGGCCTTTGAGGAATGCTTTAAATCCATAAAGTCCGAGCCGGGAGTGACGGACAGGATGCTTAAATGGCTTGATAAGCCGGATATGAACGAGATGCTCCATGAGAAGGATAAGGAATATCTGAATTCCGTGGAGAGTTTTGAGATAGACAAGGACGATACGGAGAAGAAATTCAAGCAGCGCTTAAAGGACCAGGACAGTGAGCACAATGGCGGTGCTTACTGGATAGGCACCATGGGCAAGACCTCTTTCGGAAATACCGGCGGAAATATCGGCGGTATACGCGTGGGCGGCGGTACGGGCTATCAGAGCGCGTTTCAGGTTATCGGGGCAAGGAAATACAGGGATTTCCGTGATGATAAGGTGCTGACCGGCAGACAGTTTATGGCGGCCCTTCGGAAGCTCCGCCAGTTTTCTACCAAGCTTGATATACCCAAGACCGAGCTGGATATCGATTCGACTGTTGATAAGACCTGCAATAACGGCGGCTGCCTGCAGATAGTGATGGATAAGCCCCGAAAGAATTCCGTTAAGCTTTTGCTGCTGATGGATTCCGGCGGCACCATGATACCGTATTGCGATCTGCTCAACGAGCTGTTCCAGTCGGTACATAAATCAAACCACTATAAAGAAGTGAAGACCTATTATTTCCATAACTGTATCTATTCCCATGTGTATAATACGCCGGGATGCGAGAACGGTGACTGGATAGAGACGGAATGGATGTTCCGTAATCTGGATAAGGATTTTAAAGTGATAATCGTAGGCGATGCCGCTATGGCGCCTGAAGAGCTTTATGCAAAAGACGGCAATTACCGCGGACCCAACGGCGGATATTCCGGGCAGGAGTGGCTGCTGCGGCTTCGGAGGAAATATAAGCGTATCATCTGGATGAACCCGAAGATGAGCCCGGTGCCTGCTCCCTGGAGAGAGGCGGAGACAGCCATCAAGGAGATTTTCCCCATGCTGCCCCTTACGGTAGACGGGCTGGATAAAGGGATGGATATATTGATGAAGAGGAACTGAAAAGATCCTTCGCTACGCTCAGGATGACATGGTTAGGAGGTGCTCATGGATAAACGCATGACTGAAGAAGAATTTGTCGCTTCCTTTGATGAGGCGCTGGATAAGGGCTATATCTTTGCGCTCTACCAGCCGCAGATGAACCATACCACAGGCCGCATGATAGGAGCGGAAGCTCTGATGCGTTTTAAACATCCGGAATACGGGATGCAGTATCCTTCCGATTTTATACCGGTATTTGAGCAGAATGATCTGATCTATCGGGCGGATGTTTATCTGTTCGAACAGATATGCATATTCCAGAAAAAATGCATCTCATCGGGACTTACGCCGGTACCTGTTTCCTTTAATATTTCCCGTTATGACATTTTCGAAAAAGATTATGTGGAAGCTATAGAAGCTATCCGGAAAAAGCATGATGTCCCCGTCAGGCTTTTGCGCGCGGAGATCACCGAAAGCTCTGCTGTAGGAGGCATGGAGACAGTCAGTGAAGTCCTGAAAAAACTCCATACCTGCGGCTATGTGGTGGAGATGGATGACTTCGGCAGCGGATATTCATCTTTAAATGTCTTAAAGGATCTGGAAGTGGATGTTATCAAGCTGGATATGAATTTCTTCCGCGGCGGAGTCGGAGGAAGAGGCGGCCTGATAATCAGCTCTATGGTGCAGATGAGCAAGTGGCTCAATACTCCCGTTATAGCAGAGGGTGTGGAAACGATAGAGCAGGCCGAATACATGAAGAGCATAGGCTGCAATTATATACAGGGTTATCTGTATTCAAAGCCGCTTACCGAAGAAGCTTTTATTGAGAAGCTGAAGCAGCTTTCTTTTGAACCGGTACTGGCTTCGATGGATCTGATAGAGAGCATGAACGCCGAAAAATTCTGGAATCCGGAATCTATGGAAACCCTCATTTTTAACAATTACGTGGGCGGAGCTGCCATCTTTGCGTTTGAAGACAATAAGATAGAGATACTGCGCGTCAATCCCAAGTATGTTAAAGAGATCGGCATGAACATGAGCGCTAAGGAGTTTATCAGCGGGAATCCCTTAAGATATTTCAGCGCCGAAGGCAAGCGTACGTTTATATCTACGGTTAAAAAGGCTATAAGGAGCAATGATGAGGAAACCTGCGATACCTGGAGGACTTTTGAATCCCGCTGCTGCGGGGAAGATAAGATCTGCATACGAACGGATATGCGTGTGATAGGCAGGGCGGGAGAAAGATATCTTTTCTATGCGATGATCCATAATGTGACAGCGGAAAAGAAACGCTATATAGAGCTTTTTGACAGTGAAAGACGTTTCCGTTTTGCTTCGGAACAGGCAAATATCTATGCGTGGGAATTTACCTATGCTACCAGGGAGATGAGACCCTGCTTCCGATGTATGAGGGATCTGCATCTGCCGCCGGTAGTGAAGAATTATCCCGAGGCTGTATTTGAGGCGGGGATATTCCTTGAGGAATCCAGGGAACAGTATTTTGACTGGATAAGACAGCTTGAAGAAGGGGCGGAACATGTTGAGGGTATCATGCCCCTGACGGTAGGCCGCGTTCCGTTCTATATCCGTTACACCAATGAATTCGACGAGAACGGAAAGCCGCTGAAAGCATACGGATCCGCTACGCTGGTGATAGAAGAGGAAGAATCTTAAAAAAAGTACTTGACATCAGAACATATCATGGTTATAATTGGCAAGTGCGTGAAAGAAAGTGAGGTGACAAAAGATGTCAATATGTCCTAAAAATAAATCTTCAAAAGCAAGAAGAGATAAGAGAAGAGCAAACTGGAAGATGACCGCTCCTACACTTGTAAAGTGCAGCAACTGCGGAACTCTTATGGTTCCTCATCGTGTATGCAAGAACTGCGGTAAGTACAATAAGAAAGAGATCATCGCAGTAGGCGAATAATTTTCGCGAGCATATTATATTTGATTTGTCTATAGCCGTTTCACACAAAGTGGAACGGCTTTTTTGTTGCATTTTTGATGCGCCTGTTTGTGGTATAATATTTTCTGATTTATATCTTCATCTAAAGGAGGAATCATTGATGCCGGAATACAAGATCCTGCGTATGGGGAAGGATGAAAACGGTGCGGACAGGATAGGCGCCGTTTCGGCTAAGAGGGGTTTGCTGGCCGAGCTTCGTCTTTCTTACGAAACGGATTCTGTCGTAGTCAGTTACCTGTGGGTCAAGGAGCGTGAAAGGAGAAAAGGGATAGCGTCGGATCTGCTGCAGAATGTGGTGGAGATCGTTGCATTGCGAAACGGCTTTACGCCTCTTGAATGCAGCTTTGTGCAGAACGATACCCTGCCCCTGGAATATTTTTTTGAGGCCCAGGCCAATTTCACGGTAGACAGGGGAGCACATGTCTATCATCTGGATCCCCAGGTAAGAAAGAAGAGTTCTTTATGGAACAAGCTCATCAAGCACGGCGGGCCTGCAGAATATTTCTTTGAGCAGGATATCACGGCCCGTGCCGCTTTTATAAAGAAACTTGATAAAAACGGCTTTGATGCCTTTATAGACAAAGATCAGAAACTATATGAAGATCCGCTTTGTTTTGCCCATGTTTCAAAGGGCGAGATAAAGGCGGTTGTTTTATTTAAAAAGCATCCGGATAAAGAGCTGGAGCTGGCGTTTGCCTATGCGGATGATGATTCGAAGCTGCAGTTATCCAGACTTCTGGGAGCGGCAGCGGAGACCATAGAACATGATTATCACGATTTTGATATGTTTTTTACAACAGTGAATCCCCAGTCCCAGGCATTGGCGGATCATCTGATGGAAGAAGAGGATCCTTCGAAGATAAAAGTAGAAACGATCTGCAGGGCCTGCTGGCTCGGCTGGAGCAAAAATGAAGTTGTGAACATATACCGCCTGGCGGGAAAAACAGCGTAGGAGGATAGGAAAAGATGCCGGATTTTAAAGAAAAAAACAGGTTCAAAGTAAACAGAAGGGATGTCTCTGCGGAAGAAGTCAACAAAGAGGGACTGGAAGGATTTTCTGAGGTCAAAGTGACCAGTTCGGAAGTGGATTACCGTTTCACGGCGGATGAAGGACAGAATATCCAAAAGGATCTGCAGGCTCTCCTCAGTGAAAGACTGGAGGGCATGCCGGCTGACGCCGATCTGGTAATGGATAATAAAAAAGCCAAGGAGCTGGAAAAGAAGAATAAGAAGTATTCAGCCAAAGACCGCAAGGACAGCATGGCGCTCTGTAAAGAGATCCGTACCAAAACGATGTCCAAAGTAAAAGAAGACTTTGAAAAGAAAAAAGCCAAAAAGAAACCGCTCACTCCTCTTGACGAGATCAAATCAAAAGAAAGAATGTTAGATCTCGATGCCAAGGCTTCCGAGGCATATATCCAGGCGCTCACTTATGATGAGAAGAAAGAAAAAGTAGACCTGGCTATGAACAAGATGCGCTGTATCTACAGAAAGATAGGCGTATATATGGAATATCTGCGCGTTGAAAACGCCCTTACTCCCAGTCAGAAACTGGAAGTTGAGGGTAAGGTAGAACATGCGAAAGCCGAACTTAAGAAATACTTAAGCAATACAAAGATCGTGAATTCCGGTTATTTCTCCTGGGACAGGGTAATTCCGAAGGAAATGATGATAGTCAATAATCCGGAGGTTCCTGCTGTACCTGTTGTGGAAGAAGTGCATGAAGATGTGCATGAGGAAGAACAGGTTCAGGAACAGCAGCAGGAAGGAAATGCCGAAGATAATGTGCAGCAGGAAGAGGCTGTTGCAGTCCAGGAGAAAAAGAAATTTGAATGGAACGATAAGTTACTTGAGATGGCGAAAACCGGCATCCTGAGTAAGAACCAGAAAAAGAAGAATCAGGAAGAGTGGTTTGTAAAAGATCATCTCCCTGCCGTAGAAGCCTGGTTCAAAGAACAGGATGAGATGGATGAAGATCATTTTGCCGCTAAGTTGATCGAGATAAATGGTTATATTCGTAAAAACATCGGAAGTATCACTTTAAAATGTCGGGATAAAGGACTTTCGGATCTTACGCTGGGATTTAGCGAGCTGGAGCAGAAGCTTATTGACGATATGATCGCCGACAGCAGGCAGGATATCTGCAGTGATGAGTTTAAAGAGCCGGAGATCGCTGCGATAAGGAATAAGTATTCCGATAGCTTCAAAAAGTATCAGACGAGAAAAGAAAAGCTTGAAAAAGATAAAGACTTTGATCTGGCTAACAGAGGCGCCGATATCTGGAAGAGCAAGGCTATGCAGAGACTGGTCATCGACGGAAGCTTTGAAGATCCTAAGGTCATGGAAGCTTTAAAAAAACAGATAATGATAACCGACAAAGCTTTGGAAAAGATAATCGCAAAGCACGGTTTCTTTGTTATGAAAGATATGGCAAAGAAGCATCTTAAAGACTTCCTTGGAGACGAAGCGTTATTCGGTAATCTTAAAAGGGTCAAGTTTAAAGCTGATCAGTATATAAGCATGCTATCTCTTTATAATCCTGCGATCGCACAGATACAGAAGGATTTTGTGAGCGCCTATAAGGCTAAGGTCAAAGGCGTGTTCGCCGGCAGCTTTGATGAAGCAGCCCAGTATTATCTTGGCAGATTTGCGGACTGGAAATCTAACAAGGACAGAAAACAGAATATGAAGGACCGGCTGGCAAGAGTCGGGATCTTTGCGGAGCTTCTTCAGGAAAAGACAGAGAACAGCTTTTATACTCAAAAAGAATGGGAAAGACTTGCGTCGGAAGCTAGGGAATATATAAGAAATGAGCTGAGCACGGTGCTTGTGAGCGCTGACAAGGAAAAAGCAAAGGAAGAATGTAAGGAAGCCGTAAATAAATTTTATAAAGAATTCAATGATGATGTGCTGAAGAAACGCGAAGAAGCGCTGAAGAGAAAAAAGAAAGCAGGTAAGGAGAATGAGCCTGAACCTAAGGTGCTTACCCAGAAAGAATGGAATGACAGGGTAAATGAAAAAACCGGGAAATGGAAGGCTGATCAGGAAGGAAAAAATATATCTGATATACCTTCATATCTCAATATGCTTAAAGGAAAAGAGCTTCTGGAGTCACAGGAAGTTCAGGATATTCTTGTTAAACAGGAGGAGAGGGACTTCCTGGCAGAAAATCTCGATCAGATAATATTAAAGAATGAAGAACTGACAGAGAAACTTCCGTTCATGGCTAATGTAAAGGGCATGGATCAGCTTGAGATGTTATCCCAGGATCAGTTTGAGCAGCTCTGCAAACATCTTAAGGATAATATCTGCGATGCAAGCCTTAAAGAGAATTATGAAAAGATCAAGCGAAACGGGGCGTTGGAAAATGATCAGGCAAGGAGAAATATCCTGCTGAGAGCTTTTAAGAACAAACAGACTCCCCAGTCGCTTTTCAACCTGATACAGGATGAACAATTCCAGGCATCACGGGAATATAACGCCCAGAAGACAAGGCTTCTTCTTGGGCTTGGCACCAGCAGGGAACTGGACAAGAACAGAAATCTTTCCTTCGATCATAACGAGATGCCTGATAAACGTGCTGATGGTAAGGTGATAGCCAAGCGCCAGACAAATATGAGAAAGGCAGCGATAGCCTGGAAAAAGCTGGAAGAACTGGGACCTGAGGCAACAGCCCAGATGAAGATCTGGATAGAATCGCTTATAGGCAGCAAGAATACCGCAGGCATGATCAGAAACAGGAACGCCCGCCGGTTCCTGGCGTGGCTTTCCGGTGCGAAAGAGATCGGTTCCGATAACAGATTTTTCAACTGGCTTGGAGCTGATAAGATTGAGATAGAGAAAAGCATGTCAAAGATCTATACAGTAGATCCCAATCTGCAGGCTGCTTATGAAAAGAGATGCGCCGAAAGACAAAAAGAAGGCGAAAAAAACATGGCCGCCAACCTTTTGGATGATATCAGGGAGCTGTTCAGTAAAGGATTTGACCCGGGCGAGTTCCTTGATAATCTTGAGGAGGGAACAAAAGAGGAAAAAGAAGAATTAAAATACGATTACGGTATTGAGCTTTGCCTGTGCGGGGCCCAGGATGTTCTTATGGATCCCGAGAGCAATCTGTTTAAGGCTTTCTTCTCGGATAATAATGATACTTATAAGGCCGCCATAGAGGAGGCTTCACACCTGGTGCTTGAAAGAATGGAGAGGCTTGACAATGATCTGGCGAAGTATCCGGATGCAGTGCAGAAACTGCTGAAAAAGAAACTGCGCAGGACCTATCTTCTGGCAAAAGACGATCCCATGGTTCTTATGAACAGAAAGATCGAGGAGAAGAGCCGTATAGAGGAAGATCAGGAAAAGCGTAAGAAAAGGCTTGATGAGGCGGAAGAGAATTTCAAGAACGGAAATCTGACAAAGCAGCTTCGGGCAGAGGAAGAAGAAAAATGGAAGAACGAAGTTGCCGGCCGTGAAAAAGACATAAAAGATAAGGAAACTGCTATAAGTGACCGGAAAAAGGAAATTTCCGGGAAAAAGGATAAACTGGAGAAGACAGGGAAAACCCTCGGGACCAGGGAGAAAGATAATAAAACCGCGCAGGATAAACTTGCCGAGCAGCAGAAGAAATTTAAGGAGGTTGCCGATTCCGCAGGCGCGCAGGAAGTTATTGTGCTCAATAATAATTTCCAGATCGATAACCTTAAGCAGAGCAATGCAGATATTACGGCTGAGATAGCTAAAAATGAACAGCTCATCGCTGCTAAGGTGAAGGAATACTATTTACCGAAGCAGACGCAGAAAAAATCTATCCAGAAAACCCTCAATGAAACAAGGGCGAAGAATATTAAGCTTAAAAAGCAGATAGATGATAATGATTCACTGATAAAAACATTAAGTTCCGAGATAAAGAAGGCGGAAAAGAAAAAGGAAAGTTTTAAAGCTTCTTTAGAGAAAGAAAGGGAGAAGCTGGAAGAATGTCAGGAAAAAGCCAGACTGGCAAAAGAAGCTCTGGATAATAATAATGCCGAATACCAGAAGCTGAGCAAAGAGCTGGAGGAGCTGGGGCGTGAAAACGACCGGGCGGGTGAAGAACTCGTTTCGGCAAAGCAAAGGCTGGACAATGATAAGAAGACTCATACCGAAGAGAGTAAAAAGAGAAAGCAGGAGGATGAGCTGGCCAAGAAGGATGAGGAGAAGACGCTGCAGACGCTCAGATCCATGGTAGAAGAGGGCGACGCCCAGGATAGCGAGAGGCTCAGAAAACTTGATGCCGAGATCAAGGCGCTCAGTGATACAAAAGAAACAGCCGGCACATACAATCATAAGATGATAGGTGTGAACAGCCTTGAGGAGCTGGCTGAACTTACCAAAAAACATATCGATAAAGACGGCGTTATGGATAAGGAGCTTCAGGATACCGTGAAGCTTTTTGAAGAGCGTATGTCAATGCTCGATAAGGTTGAAGGCGGAAAGCTTAAGTCCATCTCTTCATATCTGATAGAAGATGATTCGGTACTCGGGGCTCTTATGGACCCGGCTAACAGTATTGCGGAAAAGAAGATCGAAGAGCTGGGTAAGAAGTTCGCGCAGATAGGTGCTCTTTTGCAGGAGCGCCCAGAGCATATAAAGCGTGTATTCCTTAAGGAAAATCTCACCGGGATACTTAACAATAAAGCAGATGACAATAAAGATAAAGAGTACTGGAGAAAGGCCATAAGCACTGCCGAAGAAAAGTATTTCTCACAGAAGAAAGGTCAGAAGGGTTCTATTTTCGAAAACATGGCCATGGGTGAAGAGATATGCCGGGATTACATTAAAAACTATACAAAACGCCATAGTACGGTGATCCATAATGCGGAATCATTGAAGTTTGATATTGACATGGTTGTAACTGCCGATCCCGAGCTGTTTATGGAACTCTTTACGCAGAAGGGCGCAGCTAATCTGTATAAGCGTATAACCAAAAACTTTGATCCTAACAAAGATACGCTTGAAAAAGAATTTTACCGTCAGATGTACCTGTATGAAGAGGCAAAAAAGATACAGAAGGATAGTGAAGACGGTGATGATGAAGTTGTAAGATGGGGCAATGCTGCCGTAAATAATAAAGAGCTTGAGAAATTTAAAAAGGAATGGATCCAAAAAACAGGTGAGGATAAAGCTAAAGCTGTACTTAAAAGTTTTGAGAACCAGATGATAGGCAATATATATAAACTTACAAATAAGGAATTCAAGAAGATCATAGGCGAAAAGGCTCATGATTTTGTTGATAATTATATGCAGTACGGTTTAAAGAGTGACGTGCTGAAGACCCAGAGTGAAGAAGAACGCTTAAAACATGAGAATGCCAAAAAAGAAGCAAGTGATAAAGCGATGCTGAAGCGCTCACAGGGAGAAAAGGCCTTTAATGATCTTATGTTCGGCAGTGGTGACATGGCTGATAAGATAAGCGCGCTTTCAAAGACCGGATCCTCCCTGGCATACAATGTATTCAACAAAAACGCCAAACCGATGTCGGAAGATGATACAAGTAAACTTCTTAATAAAGCGTGGAAGACTCTTTCGAAAGAGAAAGAGGGCGTGAAGGTTCCTTCGATCCTTACAGATATCATGGCGGAGTATAAAATACTCAAGAAAGAGGTCGAAGCTGCAAAGGGCGAAGAGGAAGAAACGAAAGGCAGATCGGCTAAGGAGGCAAAACGTCTCTGGAAGATATACGAATACGGAAGCGGCGCCGGAAACATAGAAGAAAAAGCTCTTGATCTGTTCACTGTTTATGCAGCCCGTTACTGGGACGGCAAAAAAGAAGAAGGCCTAAAGAAGGTATCTGACAGATTTAAGAATCTTTATGCTTCGATGAAGGAGCTTCAGTCGCTTTCCATTAAGGATGCTGCGGTTAAGGCTGAACATGCGGATGTCTGCAATAAGATGATGCTTTATGCCTTTGAGAAGGGTGAGGCTCTGGAGATAGCTTCACTGAACGCCGGTATCATCAGGCAGAAAGATTACTTTACCCGGATGGATAAGGTATATGGTCTGATGAAAGAGGTTATGAAAGAACATGAACATACAAAGAACATGGATGATCTGAGTAAAGAGCAGTATATAAAAGGACTCAGTGAATATCTGCGTGCGGATGTTATCAATAACACCATGAACGATGAGGAGATAACCAGGACTATCAAAGACGTGCTCAGTGACAGCTATCTCCGCGCTTCGGTGAGCCATGGCGATACGGCTGTATCAAGCATAGATTTCTACGAGAGCAGATCTTATCCGGGGGCTGTAAAACTCCGTGATTTTGAGAAGAAGATAAAGGAGATGGCGCCCGAAGAGTACATTAAGGAATATAACGATCTTTCCATAGAACAGCGTCAGATGTTTGCGGTGGCGCTTTATGCATCACGCCAGGAAGAGAGCGGAAGCCAGCGTGTTATCTTCGGCGTCAAAGAGGAAGAACTCAAGCAGACACGCGAACAGTTTAAAAAGTATATCAAGGGCCAGGAACTTAATCTCAATGTTGATTACGGCAGAAGCCTTCGTAAACTGATAGCCAAAACAGATGATATGAAGGAGCATCTGTCTGAGACAATGTTCAGGGAAGCCCTTGAGTTTGTAAAGAAAGTCGAGAAGAAGAAAGAAGAACTCAGGCCGAAGGATTGGGAGCGTATCGATGACGCGAAAGCAACTATAGAAGCAGCCCGCAGCGGCAAGCTTACGGAACAGTATGCGGCTGATGAGAAGATCATTAAAAAGCCGCCCCAGACCCAGGCTAAGTTTATGGAAACTCTTACAAAGCTGGCGGAAGAGGATAAGGCAAGACAGAAGGACAGAGGCTTCTTCACAAAACTTGGCGGCGGATTCGGAGCGTTGAGATGGTTTAAGGGGCAGTCCATAGACGACCTGATGAAACAGGTGAATGCGCTTAAGCCTTATCAGATGCGTATGCTGGTATATGTACTCCAGAACCGTTCGGCGCTTGATTTCTCAACTGCCGGAAAGAGCGAAGAAGAGAAAACCTATTCATATGCAAATAAGAAAAAGAGATTTGAGCTTATCGAAGAACTGACGGATGAGAGCAGGAATATGATCGCTCTTACCGAAGCGGATTCGGCAGAGATGGTGGAGAAAGCCATGCTTTCGCTGATGAGCTACCAGCTTAAAGATAATCAGGAGCTGTCGGAAGGCAGTCTTACAAAGGATGATTTTGCGGAAGGCGCCCTGGAACGTTATGAGGCCGTAGACTGGAAACTCCTTCTTTCGGCTATCAATCTGGTACAGGAGATCGATAACGAAAGACTCAGGATGTACACAGTACAGCAGGCAACGGAACGCTTTAAGAATGACTGCGATAAACTTGAGAATATCAATGACGGGGACGCTGCGCAGAAGCTTTATCTGGAGATGAAGGATAAGGTCAAAGAGAAGAGAGATTCCTTTGAAGATTTCATCAACAAAGCGGCTAAGCGCGATATGTATGGTAATAATGGCGACCAGGAAGAGATCGATGCGCTGATGAGTGGTTACATGGCTCTTACCGATAAAGAAAAGGCATTGTTTGTAAGAGCGCTGGAACACAGGGATATCCTTGATATCTCCCAGAGAAATCTGTACAGAAACTACTATTCGGCAGATGCAGAGCGTGACTTTGTAAATAAAAAGGGAAGGGATGATCTTATCGATGAATATCTTCTGAATGCAAGCGGTACCGAAGGCAGGGTGGTCATTAAAGAAGATTCCTATAAAAAGGCTTTTGAGTCGCTGCTCAGTACCCAGATAGATGACAGTCTGGACTTTACCGCTGCAAAGATGATCAGCTGGGGCGACAAGAAACTTACGGTTGACAAACAGCTGCTTGTTAAAAAACGCAAGACCGCCATGGACTGGAAGCTATTTGCAAGGGCGCTGCAGTTTGTGACCCGTGCATCTAACGAATGTAAGATGGCCGCAGGCGATAATGAGATCTACAGAAGTACGGGTAATGTGCTCGAACTGGGACGCATGAGCTTTGACCGCAGTTTCCTTCGTTCCAACATACACCGCAGCGGAAGCAGGCTTGCTCGCTTTATAGCATCGCAGTCTGTAGATCTTGCATCCGAAAAACTTGGCTTCCTCGGGACACTGGCCGATCTGAGTGAGTTCGTCGTTAATGAAGAGACCAGTAACTTCATACATGAACAGGTAAATCCTTTCCTTAAAAAGAAGGATGATGATGACGAAGACGATGACGACGACGATGATGATGATGATGACGATAATAAAGAGGCTACGGAAGAAAAGAAGGAAAATGCAGATGCCAATGCAGCCGGCGGCGAAGAGAATAAGCAGGAAGAAGAACAGAAGGCAGAGCAGCCTCTGAACGAAGAAGAAAAGAAGAAGGCCGAAGAAGAGAAAAAGAAAGCAGACGAAGAAAAAGCGGATGCGGAGAGACGTAAGGATTCTGAGGTGGTTAAGAATCTTTCGGATCTGGCAGGCGCCTATTCGGAGCATAAGAAGAAGATACTCAAGATATCAGGCAGCTTAAAGACTGCTTATAATGAAGTGGGTAAGGATATCTACAATAAGATCTTCGGCGGTGGGGAAAGCGGCCGTGAGGTGGCTGAAAAGGATAAGCTTGCAGATAAGATCGGCGACGTTAAGGTAGAAGGGCCGAAGAAGATCGAAAATGTATTTGATGTTGTCGAAAAGGGATTTGAAACAGTTGATAATATCCTGGCTAAGCCCGGGGAGATACTGGGCCGCCTGAGTACCGAAGATTTCGGACTGGTAGGAACGATATACAAATATGCAAGCATGGGCGTTGGTTATGCGCTCCAGGGTAAGGAGATGCTGGATAAATATCTGACCGAAAGTCCCGAGATGCTTGAATCTGTTGATAATGCCATCAAGAGCTATCTTGGCGGATTTATCAGCACCCAGGCTATAGGAGAATGGTACGGAAAGAATATCAAGGGCAATATCAATAAGGGTATAAAGTTCGTTGTAGATGACCGTATACCAAAGGAGGTACAGGATGCTATAAAGAGTATGGCAGAGTCTGTAGGAAAGAGTAAGGACTTCCTTGGAAAGATAGCTGATTATCTGGATGCATCCGTAGGTATAGCAGTAGCCTTTAAGGGTATATACGATAACGTCCAGAATATCAGAGAGCTGAGCAAGGTTAAGGGCGACAGCAAAGAAAAAGCCATAGAAGACCAGAAGAAGCTGGATGATACAAAAGATATGAGAAATGAAAAGCAGCAGGATATGGTGGAAAAAGCAGCTGCTATGAATAAGGCTCTTGCTTCTGCGGCAACGGATACGGCTAAACATATACAGCAGAGACAGATACTCGATCATATAGGTGATGCTGCCGAAGGCGTCGGTAAGATACTTACGACCTTTGATAAGAAATTCAGCATTGTGGGACTTGGGGTGGATGCCGCTGTGACTATCTTCCAGAAAGGTCTGGCAACCGCAAGCTATATAATGCATTGTCTGAATGATTCATCGATGCTTAAGGATTGGTTTAACGGCGCCGGAAGAGATACCGCCGAGCGCATGGAGGCCGGAAAGATAGCTTATCAGCGTATGAACGAAGTTGAAGTGGGACCCACACTGGCAGAGCAGATCAACGGTGAGGAAAAGAAGGAAGAGAAGGCTGAGGAACTGCCTACCCTGCTGGGTAAGATACGTGTGGACGGCAAGAATGTCGCAAGGGAATACACCGGCAAGGATGTTACCTTTACACGCCGCGCTATGGGCTTTGAGAGCAACGAAGAACTTAACTGCTACATGGCTCTTAATATGGTACATGCCATGCTCTTCACCGCCAGCGATTACAACGTCCTGGAAGAGCCCAAGATGATGGCTAAGGTCACAATGACCGTTCTGGGTCTTGAAGACAGCATAGGAAAAACCGATTCGGATACCGCTATGAAGATTTATGCTAAACTGAGAGAGTGATTTTTTTGGAAACAGGTGATATAATCAGATGAGATTTATTAAGCTTCAAGTAAGGAGAAGCAGATGGCTGTCATAGATCTTACAGAAGATAACCTGGAACAATACGTAGATTTCATCGGTCAGGAAGAGATAGAGAACATAGGCAGGGAATACTACCGTGGCATCGTTCTGACCGATGATGATGGAAAGCCGTTATCTGCCGGTATCTGGGAACTGATGCATCTGGATAACGATGAGAAGGATACGGAAGCCAGACTTACCTGTATGCTGGCAGAAAATGATGATGAGGCGGGCAGGCTTCTTGAAGCCTGCAGCCTGCGCCTGGTGAGCGAAGAAGTAAAACGGAGTTTTTTTGAACTCGATCGCGGAAAGCCCAACCTTTCAAGGAAGGCTTATGAACAGGCGGAATATACCATCAGCGAAGAAGAAAGCGGCGAGATAGTAGTTACGCTTAAGGAACTGGCCGAGCAGGCCTTTGCAAAAAAAAGCAAGACCCCGCCCTATATAAAAGAGCTGGGCAGTCTTATGGTGCGCCCTTTCAGAAGAGGCGTCATGGACTGTGTTTTTCACAGCAGGCGTGAACTGATGGAGGATCTGGGAACCATACCCATGAGCTGGTTTGAACAGCAGATATCCAGTTATGTGGAAACGGACGGGCGTGTAAGCGGAATGCTCCTGATCCACAAGACGCCTTCAGGCAAGCTTAAGCTGGAAGTGTTTACCGCCACAGGCGCAGATTCAAAGAAAGATCTTCTTTATATGATGATCTTTTCCTTAAAGCAGGCAGAAAGGTATTATGATGGGGATACAGAGATCGTGATACGCCGCAGGGATGAAGATGTTAAGAAGCTTACAGACTATCTGCTGCCAGAAGCAAAAGGCAGGATAATCCTGCGTGGCGTAAGAGAGGAGGCGTGAATATGAATCTGATCGACAGTTCCGTGATCACAATATCTGCCGACGCTCTGGCTCTCATCATATCGTCGGTGATAACGGTTTTATCCGGCTGCCTTAAGAAGAAGGAACATGGATACAGGCTTTTTGCCACCATACTTTTTGCGGCGATGATCGATGCGGCGGCAAACGGTATATGTTATGCGCTGCACGATAAGGTATTTGCAAATGCACATCTGCTGGCCATGATCTTCCAGACCGTGCTGGAACTTGCTATTATCTGCATTTTATATTTCTGGCTTTTGTTTGTGGATTATATGCTGTATGGCAGCAGGGATCACCTGATAAGACATTACAGGGTACATTTTATACCTGTTGTGATATGTGCCGTATTGCTTATTATCAATCCGTTCACCGGTATCCTTTATACCATTGATGATACGATGAGATGCAGCAGGACCATCGTTTACGATCTGATGCTGGTCGTGGAATATATGTATGTTGTCATATCCATGCTGGTTGTACTGAAATACCGCAGGGAAAACGGCAGGCTTAAATTTTTTAAACCCGAGCCCATGCTCTTGCCGATGTTTATGGCTATAGTGATCTCGGAGCTGACCCCCCAGTCCTTTATCGCTCTTGGCTTTGCGCTGGGATTTTTGAATATGTACCTGTATATGAAACGTTTTGAAAAATACGTGGATAAGGAAACGGGTTTCCTGAATCCGGCGTATCTGGAATATATCAAAAAACTGGAAGAAAAGAAGGTCAGGGTAAGAGATGTTATGATCCGTATAACCGGCAGGGGAGATATAAGCGCCATGCCGGAGATCCTGCGGCAGGAGCTTCCCGGTGATGCGGAGGTGCTGCATATGGGAGACGGGAAATACCTTATGTTTGCCGTGGGAAAGAACAGAGGATTTGCCAATCTGCTCAAAAGCATTCTACCGGAGGCGGTTGAAGAATACAGGGAGGAGAAAGGCAAAGAGCTTTCTATCAGTATAGATGTGATCCGGAATGAAGATATCTGAAAATGCCGGAAAAAAGTGAGAATTTATCCCGGGAGCCCTGTATGTATGTACGGGGCTTTTTTTCTTGCTTTTTTTAGATATTTTTAGTAAAATATAGAGTGATTTTTTGTGTAAAGATTCTCAGCGGGAAGCCGGGTGTTACCGGTAATATCCCGGCAGAAGATCTGCATTCGGGGAGGATATTATGAGTGAAACGGTACGTATAGCCATGGATGCCATGGGCGGAGATAATGCCCCTGTCGAGATAATCGCGGGCGTTATCGATGCGCTGAAGGAGGCAGAGGATGTAATTGTCTATCTGGTGGGCAAAGAGGATGTGATCGCTTCGGAACTTTCAAAGTACAGCTATGATGAAAAGCGTATAGAAGTGGTACATGCTTCTGAAGTGATAGAGATGGCCGAACCGCCGGTAATGGCTGTACGCCGTAAGAAAGATTCGTCCATAGTCAAAGCCCTTAATCTGGTAAAAGACGGCACCTGTGATGCGTTTGTATCTGCCGGATCTTCGGGAGCCATACTGGTAGGCGGACAGCTTATCGTGGGAAGATTAAACGGGGTGGAGCGTGCTCCGCTGGCACCCATAATACCTACAGAGAAAGGTGCATCCCTGCTGATAGACTGCGGGGCAAATGTGGATGCAAGGGCAGAACAGCTGGTGCAGTTTGCAAGGATGGGCAGCATATATGCGGAGAACGCGCTGGGCATTGAAAAACCGAGGGTAGGCATAGTCAATATCGGAGCCGAGGAGGAAAAGGGTAACGCCCTGGTGAAAGAGACGATACCCCTGCTCAAAGAATGTGATGATATAAACTTTACGGGCTGCATAGAATCAAGGGATATACCTTTTGGCGCAGCAGACGTTATACTGACCGAAGCCTTTGTGGGCAATGTGATACTTAAGCTTTATGAAGGCGAAGCCACTTTTATATTAAAAGCGTTAAAGAAGGGCATGCTCTCCAATACAAGAAGCAAGCTGGGGGCAATGCTGCTTAAGCCGGCGCTCAAAGAAGTGCTTAAAGACTTTGACGTTAAGCAGTACGGCGGCGCACCGCTGCTGGGACTTAACGGACTGGTGGTAAAGACCCATGGTTCTGCTGAGGCCGTGGAAGTAAAGAATTCCATTTTGCAGTGCCGTACCTTTAAAGCACAGCGCATAAATGAGAAGATCAAGGAAAAAATGAAGCTGGGCAGTGATGATGGAGTATGAGATCTTAAAAAAGGCAATTGAAAAGATACTTCAGGTGTACAATGGCGAGATATTGCCGGAGGCCACTTTTGAAACAGAGCTGGGAGCAGATTCCATTGATATGGCCCAGATCATGAAGCTGGTGGAAGATGAGCTTGGTATAAAGCTGCCGGCGGATGAATGGGGCAGGTCTGCTACTGTGGGTGATGCCCTGGAGCTTATCATGCGGGTGAAAGCAGATGAATGATGAGCAGAGGATAGCCCTTGCAGAAGAGCGCAGCGGCTATTGCTTTAAAGATAAAAATCTTCTGCTGACGGCGCTGACGCATTCATCTTATGCCCACGAGCGGAAGATCAATAAGATCAACTGTAATGAGCGTCTTGAGTTTCTTGGGGATGCCGTTCTGGAACTTATAAGCAGCAGATACCTCTTTGCACGATATCCTGCGCTGCCGGAAGGAAAGCTTACAGGAATGAGGGCGGCTATGG
>CAMVRS010000033.1 GCA_947169935.1 uncultured Lachnospiraceae bacterium | reverse complement strand
ATATATTGACATCCAAATTATGATGTTGTAATATCCGCAACAGAGGAAGTGTCTGTCTTTCATGTTTTTATACATGAAAGCCTGAGCTTCCTTTTTTTGTGCATGTAAACAGGGAAAAGATTTGAGGAGAAAGTATCTATTGAACTTTGCGTTCAATGACAAGGTCGATTGAGTGATTTATACTGAGATTAAAACAAGGAGGTTTATTCACAATGAGAAAATTAGCAAGTATACAAAGAATTTGGAAGATAGAGCCGATCGAAGGAGCGGACAAGATAGAGCTGGCATATGTACTCGGTTGGCAGTGTGTTGTAAATAAGGGACAGTTTCAAACGATGGATCTGGCGGTTTATTTTGAGATTGACAGTTTCCTGCCGATCCGTCAGGAGTTTGAGTTTATGCGTAATTCCAGCTATCGTAAGACGGATATCATGGGAGAAGGCTTTCGCTTGAGGACTATGAAGTTTCGTGGTCAGATCTCCCAGGGATTATTGCTTCCGATAAGTCAGTTTCAGGAGATACCTTCTGATGCCGGATTAGGCATGGATGTAACAGAGCTCATCGGCGTAAAGAAATGGGAGATCGAAGAAAAGGCTACGACCGGAGGAACTGTTATCGGAAACCTTCCTGTTGATGTTCCGCACACGGATGAAACAAGAGTGCAGGCGGAGCCGGAGCTGATCCATGATTTTGCAGGGTTGGAATATTATATCAGTACGAAGATGGATGGATCATCCCATTCTGTTTCTCTGGATGATGATGGTTTTCATGTAACAGGGCATAACTATGAGTATAAGGATGACGGAAAGAGCGCTTTCTATGAATTGGTAAAGAGAGATGATATAGAAGCGAGGGTACGAAAATACTACGAAGAGAAGAAGCTTCATATTTTTACAATTCAGGGAGAACTCTGTGCGCCGGGTATACAGAAGAACCGCTTGAAACTTGTACGGCCGGAATGGTATGTCTTTACTATCCGTATTGATGGTAAGAGAGTAGGTCTTAAAAAGATGCAGGAGATCTGTGCAGAAACAGGACTTCAGATGGTCCCGGTAGAAGAGGTTGGAATGGATCTCCCTTCTAAATATCCTACGGTAGAGGCACTGCTTGAAAGAGCTGATGGCGAGTATCCGAAAGG
Source organism: uncultured Lachnospiraceae bacterium (assembly GCA_947169935.1). Classification (GTDB taxonomy): domain Bacteria; phylum Bacillota; class Clostridia; order Lachnospirales; family Lachnospiraceae; genus NK4A136. Next base: position 24,933 of record CAMVRS010000033.1, on the reverse strand, counting down.
CGGGAAGAAGGAAGGCATCGTTATCCGTCCTACGGAACCTGTATTCAATGAAAGGATCAGTGCAGCACTTTCTATGAAAGTAGTAAATAATAGGTATCTATTAAAAAATGAGGAGTGATACAAATGATTTCAACATTATATGAGCCTTTCCGGCATTGGTCAGACGGTGGATCAGTATATATACTTTCAGATACACATTTTGATGATGCTGACTGTAAGCTGATGGATCCTGATTGGATCGAGCCGGAGAAGCAGCTCGAGATCATCAATTCTACCGTGGGAAAAGGTGACACTTTTATATGTCTTGGCGATGTGGGTGATCCTAAGTATATTCCGATGATCAAAGCGCGGAAGAAGATTTTGCTTCTCGGAAATCATGATGCAAGAGGAGTTTATAAAGATCTGTTCAGCGAGATATATGCGGGGCCGTTATTTATCGCAGATAAGATCCTGCTGTCACATGAACCGGTATATGGATTACCATGGTGTCTGAATATTCATGGACATGACCATAGCAATATTGAACCCTATAAAGAGGGATGCAAGCATATAAACCTTGCTGCAAATGTCTGTGGGTATTCGCCAATAAACTTGGGAAAGATCATTAAAGACGGAGTATTGGCTGATATAGAGAGTATTCATCGTATGACTATAGACAGAGCGGTGGAGGGAAAGAAATTGAGGCGATAGAGTGCTTTATACAGGGCGAGCCTGACAACATACTTGTGGAGGAATAACGATGGATAACAGACAGGAAATAATAATGAAACTCATGGAGAGTCCGCTTAGGGCAGATGATACATTTCAATTCCGCTGCAAACAGTGTGGATCTTGCTGCAGGGATCGTATAGATATTTTGCTATCACCGTTTGACTTATGCAGGATGGCGAAAGAATTGAAAGAGCCGCTTCCGTATGTGTTGGAAAAGTATGGTCATTTTCATGTCGGTAATATGAGTAAAGTGCCGCTTGTTGCTCTGAAAATGAGAGAAGATAACGGAAAATGCTTCTTTTTACGGGAGAATAACCGATGCCGTATTCAGATGAACAAACCTTCAGTATGTGCATTATTTCCTCTTGGGAGATGCGCGTCGCGGAAAGAAGATGGAACCGATATTTTTTATATTTTACAACCGACGACTTGTGGTGGACGTGACGAGAGCCATACGCCAAGGGAATGGATGGGAGAATTCAACCTGGAAGAAAGTGAAGAATGGTTCTGTATCTGGCAGGATGTTGTTATGGCTTTGTCAGAACGCATTGTGGAAGTGCTCCCTAAGGTTCCAAAGTCACTTGTGGATGATATATTATCCGGCATGGGAGGAATTCTGTATCTTAGATATGATTTGGAGAGACCATTGGTACAACAGGTTAAAGATAATGGTGCAGAAGCTTTAAGAATGATTGAAATGGTGGAAAAACTGGTGACTCAGTATGGAAGGTGAGAGAGGTGTAAAAACAGTATTTATAAGCTTTAACGGCATTTTTTGTAGATATGCCTGATTGCAAATAAGACCTGAATAATGTATATTTAATGAAAGGAAATGGTGGATGGGATCGACGGAAAAAGCAGAAAGGATTAAGTGGCATCCGGGATTTTGCGGCGGAATTGAGTTAGAATTGAAAGAGTATCGTGATATACTCGACTTTGAGCCGGAACACTATCTGTCAAAGGAACCTTTGAGGATGGATATGCTCATCATAAAGAAGAAAAAGGACTTTATAATAGATAATCCTTATGCGGAAATGTTCCGTAAGCATAATGTTATAGAGTATAAATCTCCGAAAGATGGGCTTTCAATAGATGATTTTTATAAAACTATAGGATATGCCTGTATATACAAAGGTCTTGGAGGAAAAGTAGGGGAGATCAGTGAGAAAGAACTTACAGTTTCCATCTTTCGACATGCGTTTCCAAGAGAATTATTTTCAACGCTCAAAAATGCAGGAGCAGAAATAGAAAAGGTGTACGATGGGGTGTATCGTGTAAAAGGTATAATAAATCTGCCGACGCAGATTGTTGTGACTAAGGAATTAGAAAAGGGAGAACACTCGGCATTAAAGATACTGACCGGAAAGGCCGATGAATTTGAGGTCAGGAAGTTCATAAAAGATGTTGGCAGCTATAGTATACAGGCAGATAAAAATAATGCTGATGCCGTATTGCAGGTAAGTATTCTGTCGAATGAGGGGCTTTATGAGAGGCTCGGGGAGGAGGATGCTATGTCTGAAGCTTTAAAGAATCTGATGAAAGATAAATGGGAGGCACAGGAAGCAATCGCTGAAGCACGTGGCGAAGCGCGAGGTGAAGCACGTGGTGAAGCGCGAGGTGAAGCACGTGGTGAAGCACGAGGTGAAGTTCAAGGGGTTAATAAGTTAAAAGAAGCTATACTTGCTGTTAAGAACGGAGAAAAGCCGTCTAAAATAAAAAAGAAGTATGGCGAAGATATATATGAGACGGCAGTGAATCTTGTAAAAAGCCTTACCTGATATGACGGGGATAGATTTATGAAACGCAAAGAATATGATCTTATAACCATAGGAAGGAATCTGAAGTATCTGCGTATAATAAACGGGTATTCTGTTGAAGAGATACGGGAATATCTGCAGCTGGGGTCAGTACAGGCGGTATATAAATATGAGCGTGGAAAAGGACTGCCACAGGCTGATGTATTGCTTGCACTTATGGAATTATATGGAGTGAGTGCGAGTGAGCTGGTTGAACCGCTATTACCGTTTGTATTTCATGAGAATTGCTTCAGTGTTGGGAATGAAAATAGGGGTGTGGAGATATCAGGCAAAAAAAGTCATTTGCGGATATTGATGCAGTATTACTCCGGTATTACGAATACTCAATCATCTTCTATAGCATGTTGATTTACCACTCTTTTTTTTCTTAAGTATCCAACCCCGCCTTATGCGCCTGTGAGTGCTGCAGCGGCCTGGGGATGTTGTACAGCTTTCCGCCTTTTAACAGCCTGGCGCCGGTCTGGTGATAGTAGAAGCTTATGCCGTTTTCGATGCATTGGGAATGGATATCCTCTACCCAGGCGTAATCGCATATCCTGGCGTCGGCTCCGGATTCTCCGCCGACGGATACATGTTTGATGACAGGAGTTCCGTCTTCTGATCTGAATTTTTCGATATATGGTCTTAAGTTCACCGCACTCAGCATAGGTTCGATCATAACGGAATGATGAAAGAGCGGCAGGGAAAGATATATGGGAAGCCGCTTATCGGCCATAGCCTGGTTTTCACAGGTGACTGCTATGGTGACGTGCTCCCAGCTCGCTCCCCAGCTTTTTGGCAGATGGTCTGCGATACGTTCCGGTCTTTTTGTGATCATGAAGAAGGTGCAGTCCGAACGTTCATGCATCATATCCCAGGCTTCATCCCGCCATTCATCCGCATCCTGATGAAAGAAATCGGAAGAGAAGCAGGTGGATATGCCGGAACCGGAAGGGATCTTGTACATTCCCTTATTTTTCCCGGAGCGCAGTATCCTGACAGGAAGATCGAAGCTGTCGGTCTTTTGTACGACGGAAGGATCCCTGCCGACGGACTCATCGCGGCGGTACATATAGCAATGCAGACATCCGGCGCTGGCCCGGGTGCAGCCATGCCACAGATTCCAGTTGATCCTCATCGGAGGCCGTGGATCGATATTCTCTTCCGGAAATAATGATAACTGTTTCATTCTGTTCTGTCAGATCAATTCCGTCCTATCACCTGATCTACTTCTTCCTCTGTAGCATATGCTCCGACAAAACGGGGAGCATCATCGTATACATAAAACAGACCGTCGATATAGAAGATCAGATAATCACAAACATTATATTCGTATACCGCACCGTTTACCCGGGGGCCGTCCTCTGCCCAGTGGCTGGAAAAGAATTCGTCATAGGAGGCTTCCTGATACTCTTCGATGCTGCGGATCATAAACGAATTGTGATAATTACCGTTCCCGCCGTTTACAATATATTCATCGCCTTTTATGATCTCGATCATATGTCCGTCATCAAGTGTGCAGCCGACAAGTTTATTCTGAAAATTCTCATCCAGGATAGGCTGCCAGGAGTTAAGACCGATCTGGTTTGAATAGCCCAGATAGGTATCACCCATGCGGAATACGTATACATGGTGCCCGCTGTGCTTTTCCATAACAGCTGTTGTATCTGCCAGCACAGCCAGCCCCATAGCGCTTTCTGCCTCAAGAGAAGTTTTATACTGATCGACAAGGATACCGTTGTCATATACCCGGTATCCCTCATAAGTACGAAGCACTACGAACTGCCCATAGTATTTGGGACCTACGGGATATTCCACGTCCGGATCATAAGCGCCCACCATACCGCTGTTTACCGCATCATCGAAGGAATACAACTGATAGTTGCGGACCTTGTGAATCGTAGGATTCCCCATAAAGCCTGCAACGCCGCCGTAATTTAACACGATATCCGCTGTGACAGAAGCAAAGTCGCCATCGGTCATGGCCAGCTTTGCGGGTGGTTCTCCCACAACTTCCGACCAGCCTCCGGAATTTACGTCCTTTGCTATATATTTATCTCCATATCGGAAAACGATCAAAGATACGTTTTTTTGTTCCGTCTGCGTTAATTCATCTGCATAATGCATCCCGCCGGATGTTCCCACGTTGCCGTTGATCCCGCCTGTGTATGTGGCTTTTGCACAGCCGGTACATGATATAACAATAACAGCGATCAGCATCATATATTTTTTGAACATAAGGGCCTCCTGTATGATTTTTTCCTGATCAGGATACGGATAATATTATGCAAATTTGTGGTATTATTGCAACTTTACCCATAAAATCCTTTCATCTGATCCGTATACCCCAAAGAAACTTAGATCATGGGAGGCTTTTATGATGGAAGGACAGGCAAGAAAAACCTGGGTTTATCTTTTGGAAACGGTGCTGCTGGCGGCCGCTGATATTCTGATCATATTCCTATTTGTTATATTTTTATCGGATGCTCTGGCGGATATAGTGGGGCTTGATTACGTGATGTATGAGGACTGGGAAGGCAGGCTTGATAATCAGGTGCATTTCAGCTTTGGCGCCGGATGCATCCAGTATACTTTTGAAATTATAAAAACAGTTTTGTTCATAGTGCTTCATGTCAAGCTGAACAAAAAGTATAGTGAATCTGCGATAAGGCTGATCCTGCCGGTGATCATCCATTTGATACTTTTGGGCCCCGGAATGTTTATCGTTACCCGCGGCGGATACGGCTGGGTGGCTCTGGAAATGTTCAAAGCAATCTTTGCCGGAGAGTGAGAGCTTCAGAACATTCCATATTCAGAACCTGAGCGCCTCCGGCAGGCAGGCGCGGTCATCGATATAATAGTCGCAGGTGATCTTCCTGGAATTGTGACCGTATTTCTCTATGGTCTCCGGCAGGTTGTCGTTTACGGCGTCGAATTCCAGATCATGCTGACGGCACCAGTGTACAGCCAGATCCAGTGCGTCTCCTGCACGGCATGTCCAGAGGATCAGTTTGTTTCCCTGTTTTTTCCAGATTTTAAGATATTCTATAAGTGCGGTGTTGGGTTCCCCGACATCCGGCCAGTTGCTGTAACAGAGCGTTCCGTCAAAGTCTACCGCTATTATCAAATGGTCCATAGGCCCACCTCCAAACGTCTTGAATCGAACAAATGTACTGATTAAATAATAGAACAAATGTTTGCAAAACGCAACCGCTAGATATGGTATTACGGCGTCATCTTCCAGCTCATCCTTGGGGGATTGTAATAAAGGCGGATCAGCCGCAGGCGGTTGAAAACGCAGATCTTGCATTCGTAGACCAGCGTGTTATCGGCAACATAAACACCATCCGGCATGGTGCGTGCGCCCAGGCCGGACAGGTCGCGGTATTCTTTTATTGTGAAGGCCTGCCTCTGGCCGTCTTCGTCAGTCATCCGTATGCGCAGCGGGATAATGGTCCCGTCATGCAGAAAGCTGCAGATGACATCGACGTCTTTGAGCAGTTCTTTTTGAGTTTCCATAGCGTGTACCGATAAAACAAATATGCTATTACAATAATAGAACAAATGTTCGAAAATGGCAAGAGGGCTTTTGGCAATTCATTGCTTTTTTCTGAATATCCTTTATAATGGAAATGTCGTTTTGCCGTGATCTGCGTACAGAAAGGATAAAAGCTATGGGCATTATAAAAGCTGCATTTTCATCCGCATCTACTATGGCTGCCGATCAGTGGAAGGAATATTTCTATTGTCCGGCCCTTCCGGAAGATACCCTGATGGTAAGAGCCTGGAAACAGACCTCCGAACGCTCCGCAAATGAGGGCAGCGATGATATCGTTACCGACGGCTCCATAATAGCCGTGGCTGACGGGGAATACGCCATCGTGGTGAGCAACGGAAAGCTTGCTGCCGAATATAAGGAATCCGGCGCACATACCTTTGTAAGCGGCGAGACTACCTCGGTATTCCATGGCGGAAATCTGTCGAGCCTGGGGAAGGAATTCGGCAGGCGTTTTTCCTTTGGCGGGGATACGCCGGGCGTGGTGCAGAGAGTATATTATTTCAATACAAAAGAGATGCCCGGAGAGAGCTTCAGCGGAGGGAATATTCCCTTCCGTGTTTTGGATGAAAATACAGGTCTGGATATCGACTGCATGCTTTCCGTATCGGGGTATTATACCTATCACATAGCCAACCCCATGATCATCTATAAACAGCTCATAGGTAATATCGAGCATAATTATAAGGCGGGTACCCTGCTTAAGATGATGAGCAACGAAGTAAAAGCTGTGATACTTTCTTCCTGCGGGAGCGTATCCGCACTGGGAATGCGGCCTTCGCAGATAGCGCAGATGCTGCCGGAGATAGAAGAGAAAGCAAGGCAGGCAGCCAATAAAAAGCTTTATGAACTGAGGGGCATAGAACTGGTATCCTTCGTCATCACCGCCTTCAGGGTTAGCGGAAAGGATATGGCTGTCATTAAGGATATCCAGCAGACTGCGGTCTATAAGGATCCGGAAATGGCGAAGGCAGCTCTTGTAAAAGCACAGGCCGGAGCATTGACAACGGCAGCAGGCAATTCTGCCGGAGCCATGATGGGCGTGGCGGCAGTGAACGCTATGGCTGCCAAATTCTGCCGGGAGTGCGGGACTAAGCTTATGGGCGGAAAATTCTGTCCCGGATGCGGACAAAAACTGGAATAAAGGATATGAAACTGATCTTCCGATCTATGGGGAAGTATAAAGCAGCTGTATTTCTTGCTATCTTTATCAAACTGATCGGCACTATGGCCGAGCTGACACTTCCTTATATACTTGAATATATGATAGACCATGTGGTGCCTGCAGGAGAACTGAAAAGCGTTCTCATGTGGGGCGGCCTTATGTTTGCTGCGGCAATTTTCTGCAGGCAGTTTAATGTTATGGCAAACAGAAAGGCGATAGACAACGCCCACAGGGTCAGCTTTGACGTGCGCCAGGCCCTCTTTGAAAAGACGGCAAATCTTTCCGGCGGACGTTTTGATTCTTTCGGACTTCCCAGCCTGATAAGCCGTATGGCCAGCGACAGCTACAACGTGCAGTCGGCTGCGGCGCAGCTTCAGAGCCTTTGTGTGCGCGCACCCATGATGCTCTTTGGCGGCGTGGTGATGACGCTGATGATGGACCTTGCACTGGCGATGATCCTGATAGTGATGCTGCCGGTACTTATCTTTATCGTGATCTTTGTATCCTCAAGGGGTATCCCTCTGTACACTGCTGTGCAGGGCAAGCTGGACCGCGTGGTGCGCATCATGCGCGAGAACATTACGGGTATAAGGGTGGTGAAGGCGCTCAGTAAGGGAGAATACGAGAAAAAGCGTTTTGCCGGGGCCAATGAAGACATGGCGCGCAGCGACATCAAAGCCGGTACCATCATGGCCGTGCCGGCGCCTTTCATGCAGCTTTGCTTAAATACCGGTCTGACTCTGGTGGTATTCTTCGGTGCGCAGAGGGTAAATGAAGGTCTGATGCAGCCCGGCGTTATCCTTGCTTTTCTTACTTATTTCAACATGATAACCATGGGCGTGATGGGACTCAGCAGGATATTCATGAGCATGAGCAAGGCCAGTGCCAGTGCGGACAGGATACAGGAAGTGCTGGATACCGAAGATGACTGGCATATATCGGAGACGGATTACAAAGACGACGGGCATATCATATTTAACGATGTGAGCTTTTCCTACAGCGGTGATGAGGGAAAGGATGAGGATTTTGCAGGTGGTGAGCGTGAGCTGGCGCTGGACAAGATAAGCTTTTCACTTGCAAAGGGAGAGAGCCTGGGGATCATAGGACCTACGGGCTGCGGAAAGACTACTGTCATCAATCTGCTGATGAGATTTTATGACGCAGACAGCGGGCGCATCAGCATAGACGGACGCGATGTCAAGAGCTACGAAAAGGATGAGCTGCGCGGGAAATTCGGCGTGGTATTCCAGAACGATATGATCTTCCAGGATTCGGTAAAGAACAATATAGACTTTGGCCGCGGTCTTTCACAGGAAGCATTGGATGCGGCAGCAGAGGATGCTGTGGCGATGGAGTACATCGAGAGCCTTGAGGGCGGGATGGAATATCAGGCTGCCATAAGGGGTGCGAACCTTTCCGGAGGACAGAAGCAGAGGCTGCTGGTGGCAAGGGCTCTGGCAGGAAAGCCGGAGATACTGATACTGGACGACAGCTCCAGCGCACTGGATTACAGGACGGATGCGCAGATGCGTGCCGCCATCAAAAAGGACCACAAAGATTCAACGCTTATAATGATAGCCCAGCGTGTGAGCAGCATCATGGGCATGGATCATATCATGGTGATGGATAACGGAAGATGCATAGGTTACGGGACACACGAAGAGCTGATGCAGAACTGTCCCGCTTACAAAGAGACCTATGAGATGCAGACCACATAAGAGGTAGATATGCCGGGACCCGGAGACAGAGGAACAGAAAAGCAGAAACCGAAGCATGCGAAGCGCACACTGCGCCGCCTGCTTAAGTATCTCATGGAATATGCATGGGTTGTTCTTCTGCTGCTTGTTTTTGCCTTCGTCAGCAATGTAGGAAATCTGCTGGGACCTGACTTCGCAGGCAAGGCGATAAATGCGGCGTCTGCCGGCGCGGGAAAGGTGGACATGAAAACGGTAACGCATTACGGTCTGCTGATGCTGGCAGCCTATGTGGGCAGCAACATCCTAAGCTTCTTTGTGACCATAGGCATGATGCGTGTGGGGCGCAAAGTGGCAGCCAATATGCGCCGTGATGTTTTCAATAAACTGATGGAGATGCCGGTGGGGTATTTTGACAGGCATCAGGCCGGCGATATAATAAGCCGTGTTTCCTACGATATAGATGTGGTCTGCACCAGCTTGTCTTCCGATGTGGTGCAGATAATCACCAGCCTGGTAACCGTGGCGGGCAGCTTTGTAATGATGTGCATCATATCGCTTCCGCTGGTGCTGTGCATGGTATTTACCATCCCGGCTTCCATATTGTTTACCAGGTTCATGGGGAAAAAGACGGGACCGCTCTACCGCGCAAGGAGCCGCGCTTACGGTGATATGAACGGTTATGCGGAGGAGATGTTCACCGGGCAGAAGACCATTCTTGCATACGCTCATGAGAATGACGTGTGCGGGAAATTTGAGGAGATCAACAGGCGCGCGGCCGAAGCCTACAGGGATGCGGACGGCATGGGCATGATGATGATGCCCACCATCGGAATGATAAGCAATATAGGCCTGGCGGCCATCGGTCTGGGCGGCGCTGTGCTTTATATGAACAATATCGTGGGACTGGGACAGATATCCAGCTTTGTGCTGTACAGCCGCAAGTTTTCCGGCCCCATCAACGAGATATCAAATATAATCAACGAGATCTTCAGCGCCCTGGCAGCAGCGGAGAGAGTATTCCAGCTGCTGGATGAAGAGGAAGAAGTTAAGGATATCGAAGGCGCGGAAGAACTGACCGGAGCGAAGGGGCTTGTGGAAGCAAAGGATGTGAAGTTCGGTTATGTTGAGGACAAGATCATCTTAAGCGACTTCAGCATGAAGGCGGAGCCGGGACAGACCATTGCGATAGTAGGGCATACCGGCGCGGGTAAGACCACGATCATCAATCTGCTTATGCGTTTCTATGACGTGAACGGCGGCGCGATATTTGTAGACGGGAAGGAACTGAAAGCTTATACCCTGGGCAGTCTGAGGAAAAATTATTCCATGGTGCTGCAGGATACCTGGGTGTTTAACGGCACCATCTATGACAATATCGCATACGGCAAGGAAGGCGCCACCATGGACGAAGTGGTGGAAGCCGCGAAATCCGCCCACATACACAATTATATAATGCGTCTGCCCCATGGCTACAATACCGTGATAAGTGAGGATGGCGGCAATATCAGTAAGGGACAGAAGCAGCTCATAACCATAGCGCGCGCTATGCTCTATGATACCAGCATGCTGATACTGGACGAAGCCACCAGCAACGTTGATACTGCGACGGAACGCAAGGTGCAGAAGGCCATGCGCAGCCTGATGAAGGGGAAGACCAGCTTTATCATAGCGCACCGACTGTCTACCATACGCAACGCCGATAACATACTGGTGCTGGATAAGGGCAACGTGGTGGAGCAGGGGACCCATGAATACCTTATGGAAAAGAAGGGGGCGTATTACACCCTTTACCGCAGCCAGTTTGAATAGTTTACGGCTTTGTGCTATAATATCACAAGTGGCCGTCGCATGGCGGAAATAACATAAACAGAGGAGACAGAAATGAGAGAATCATTAAGACAGAGATGTGAACTGCTGGCAGATAATTATACAGTCATCCACCACGATTTTATGTGGGATTTTGAGATGATGAGCCTTGCGGCAGCGTGTATCTATACCAGTTCCGGAATAAAGGCTGATACGGCCAAAATGAAGGAATGCCAGGCTATACTTAAGAAGAAGGAAGGAGTTTTTTCCGAGCTGCGCGGTACCACGGAGCTGGCGCTTTTAAGCAGGATGGCAGTTTCGAACAGTCCGGAGAATTATCTTGAAGAGGTGCTGGGCGTCTACAAGCGGATCATGAAGGGCAAGATCTTTTCATCACCTTACTATGTGCTCTCTGCGCTGATAATCGTTGAGCAGCACAAGGTAGGACAGGCAGACGACATCATCAGCAAGACAAATGATATCATAAAGAAGATGGGCAAGGAGCATCCGCTTCTCACAGGACGTGAAGATGTGCCTTTTGCGACCATCATGGCCATGCTTCCCGATGAAGTGAGCAGCATGATACACGAAATGGAAGCCTGCTATGATGTGCTCAAGAAGAAATTCCCCATGCATAAGGACGCCGTTCAGGGCCTCTGCCAGGTGCTTACCATAAGCAAGATGGATAATGAGGAAAAGTGCAGGAAGGCAGTGGAAATATTTGAGAGCCTTAAAAAGAAGGGCATCAAGTACGGCAAGTCAACGGAGCTGGCAGCTCTGGGCGGGCTGGTTGATATCAACATGGATGCAGACGCTATCGCATCAGAAGTGGCAGAAGCTTCCGAGCTTTTAAAGAAACATAAGGGCTTTGGTAATATCGCCCTTGGCAAGGAATACAGGGCAATGTTCGCGGCCCTGATGGTGGCTGAAGATTATGCGGGATTCGGCAGCTCTGCGGGAGCATCCGTACTGGGAAGTTCACTGGCAGTAGCTATCGCGGAAGAGATAATCCTGCTGATCCTTATTGCAGCCCAGGCTTCGGCTACAGCTGCAAATACAGCAGCTCACAGCTGATCCGTAAATATACACTGACTATCTGACTGCAGGGGGGCATATGCTCCCCTGTTTTGGAAAAGAGGATATGAGCGAAGAAAATACCGGAAAAACTGAAGACTTCAGCATACTGGACCATTACGGCAAGGAGCTTGATCCTGTGGAAACACAGGCTTTTTATCAGGATCTGAATCTGCTGCAGATCCTGGATAAGCTGGCAGCCAAATGGGGGAGAGGCGTTAAAAGATATTTCAGGTATCTTCCGGATACGCCTGAAGCCGAAGCCTACAGGCGCGCTGTTTATGCGGATATAAAGAAGCCGGAGGTATATGAGGCGCTGATGCGCTATATCCGGAATCTTTCCGAAGTGGAGGAATTGAGGGGGGAAAGAGCGAAGGTCAGCGGACCCATGCAGAGAGCCGTATGGCAGGTCCGTGAGATGGAAAAATACTGCAGCACCTATGAAGAGCTGCAGCGTGATCTTTCCGGGACAGAGCTTTCCTCCGAAGGTATGCGGGAGTTCATGGGCATACTTAAGGAGATACTGGAGAGCGGCGGTTTCCTTAAGATGCAGGAGCAGACCCGCAGGCTGATCGCAGAGATAAGAAAGATGCGCTTTGTGATCACCTATGACAGGGACCGCATGAGTGTGGCCCTTGGAGAGGTCGAGGGCGAAGGGGCTTATGCAGAGATGCTTAAGAAGGAAGGCGGCAGCGAAAAAGGGCCTCTTAAAAATCCCTTCCGTGCGGATCCTGCTGTTACGGCATTGGAAAATGCCTGTCTGGAAATACTTCAGAAAAAGAAACCGGAATTCTTTAAGGAATTGGAGAATACTGCGGAGAGCGCAGCCGATTATGAAAGAAAAGTATTAAAGCGTTTTGAGGGCGAGATCACTTTTTACCTTTCCTACCGCGGCCTGCAGCTTGATATGGAAAAGGAAGGTTATCATTTTGCCGCGCCGGGAACCGACGATGATAAGTGCATGGAGGCCGAAGGGCTTTATGATATGGCTCTGGCGCTGACTGCCATGAATGACGGCAGAAAGGTTATCCCCAATAATTTCTATTACGAAAAGACCGACCGCTTTTTTGTGCTGACGGGACCCAACCAGGGTGGTAAGACCACCTTTGCCAGAAGTCTTGGACAGCTGGTCTATTTTACAAGGGTAGGTCTGGATGTGCCTGCGCGTTCTGCAAATGTTCCTTTCTTCTCCGATATACAGACACACTTTTCCGTGGAGGAGAGTATAGAGACCGGACGCGGCAAATTAAAAGAGGAACTGGTGCGTCTGGTACCCATGATGGGAGACCGCAAAAAGGGCAGCTTTGTCATCATCAACGAGCTCTTTACCACGGCGGCAAGTTATGACGCCATCATAATGGGTAAAAAAGTATTAGGGCATTTTATCGGACTCGAATGCATGGGCATATATGTCACCCATCTTAAGGAGCTGGCTAACGAGCATGAGGGCATTGTGAGCATGAGGGCGATGCTGAACGATAAAGGTATACAGACCTTTGAGATAAGGCGTGGTGCGGCGGAGGATACGCCCTGTGCGGAAAATCAGGTTAATAAATACAGGCTGACATATGAACAGCTGAAGGAGCGCCTATGAAAGTCTGCTTATTATACGAAGACAGGGAGCGTATAAATGAGGAAAGCTATTACGACAGCGCCAGCATCATTCAGGATCTGGGGCTTAAAGCTATTTTTCTCATAGCCGCAAAAGATCTGGTGTTTGAAAACGGGGAAGTGAAAAAGGTCGAAAAGGAAGATACCTATCTCGTAGACACTATGAGGAAGGTGATGATGTCGCCTCTTTATACGGAAGAGGAGATACACTTCCGGCAGCAGATAATAGCCGACTGTCTTGAGCATGAGGAACTGATCCGGGAACTTTACCGCATAGCTTCGAATACCGTGCAGAAGTGGGGAGAATTCGGCAGAGGCCCCAGGGAAAAGCTGCAGCAGAGCAATCCCGTTACAAGGCTTACTTCGGATATAAGGGTGCTTCATCTTTTCTGCGATTCCTTATCCGAGATAAGGACGCTGCTTGAGGAAACGCAGGGGCTTACATCAAAGGGAATGACTGCGTTTAAAAAGGATCTGTGTGAGGCCTTTACGAAGGAGCGGGAGGAGTACGTAAGAAGGATACTCTCCGATATATCCTTTTATACCGACGGAAGCGACCGGGAAGATGCGGGCAAAAGCCAGGTGGTAAAGCCGCGCATAGTGCTGGAATGCGGACTGGAGGACGGGCTTAAGTTCAGCTCACTTAAGCTTGAGGAAGTATCTTCACAGAGCACCAAATTTTACAAGCCCGGCAGCACTATGGATAAGATACAGGAGTTTAAGAATTCGCGCATACCCGATTCTTTTTCTACTGTAAAAGATATGAGAATAAATGAGCAGGCGCAGCTTCTGGAATACGGGATAGTCAGCTATCTTACGGAAACCCTTAAAGGACTGGTGGACGAATTCCAGACCTTCTTCGGACAGCTTAAATTCCAGACGGCTTTTTATCTGGCGGCTGTCAAATTAAAAGCGCAGATAGAGCGTTTTGGTATGCACTGGTGTTTCCCGGAAGTTTGCAGCAGAAGGGATCTGGAATTTGATGACCTGCGGGAACTGGTGATGGGCATAGAGCAGCGCATTACCGTGGTGGGTAACAGCTGCAGGCTTAAAGACAAGGATCTGTTGATAGTTACCGGTGCGAACCAGGGCGGTAAATCCACCTTCCTGCGAAGCATAGGCATAGCCCAGGTGATGATGCAGTGCGGTCTGATGGTGGCGGCAGAGTCTTTTAAAAGCGGTATCTTCCCCAGGATATTCGTACATTTTACACGCAGGGAAGACAGTGCAATGAACAGCGGCAGGCTGGATGAAGAATTAAAGCGAATGGACGGTATAGTGGAGCAGATAGGCGACGGTTCGCTGCTGCTTTTAAACGAATCCTTTGCGACCACAACGGAGAAAGAAGGTTCCGTTATCGCTTATGATATAATACGTGCGATGAAGGAAGCGGGAGTAAAGATACTGACGGTGACGCATCTGCTTTCCTTTGCAAGGCGTGTGCATGAAGAGACTAAGGATAAGCCGGATGCAGGAGTGGATTTCCTTTCGGCAGAGCGTAAGGAAGACGGCAGACGTACTTTCCATATGATACCCCACGAGCCGGAGCTTACCAGCTTTGGACTGGATCTTTATACGGAGATAGTTGAAAAGAGTATAGGCAATGAAGATAGCTAAGATAACGATAATAACGGGAATAGCAGTGGTGGTGGTGCTGGTACTGGCTTTTGCAGTGCTGGGGCTTATCTTTCCCACGGATGATAAAGGCGGGGGAAGTGAAGCGGAGACAGTGAGTACCGATGTGGCGCGTGTGTTGAGCTTTGAGGATACGGCACCCATAGGCATAATGGGAGTGAGCGAAGATATTGTGGCTGCAGCGGTTTCCGAAGATACGGTATCAGAGGATGAGGCAGTGTCTGCAAATGAGACTGTCTCGGATAATGAACCTTCCGAAGTATCTGAAAATGAAGCGGAGCTGCAGGCTGAGGGGAAAGTTGAAACCGTGTCGGAGAATGAAGCAGCCGAAGAAGAGCCGGAGCCTGCAGTGCCGGATACGCCCGATACCAAGGCGCCTTTCTTTCTGGTATATAACGGATCGCCTACTATAAAAGTAGGTGATACATTCGACATACATAAGTACATGGGTTATGCGGATGATGTGGACAGGCATGTGGACCTGGAAGTTTCAGGTGAAGTGAACACCGCCGAGGTGGGAACCTATGCTCTGCAGATAACGCTGCGGGACGATGCCGGACATACAACAACCCAGAAAATGAATGTAGGCGTAGCAGCCGAACTGCCCGGAGGCGGTGGCGGCGGAGGAAAGAAAGAAGAGTTCTCCGATTTCATAAATACTTATAAAACGGAAGAGACCTGCGTGGGTATAGACATATCCAGATGGCAGGAAGACGTGGATTTTGAAAAGGTAAAAGCGGCAGGCTGCGAATTTGTTTATATGAGGATAGGCGGTCTGGATGACGGCGAGCTTTATACCGACAGGTATTATGCGAAGAACATTGCCGGAGCAAAGGCGGCGGGCCTTATGGTGGGAATCTACTGGCATGCGGAAGAGAGCAATCCCCAGGAAGTGAAGGCCAGCGTGGATTATCTGATGAGCGTGCTTAACGGCGTTGAACTGGATTTCCCCATTGCTTATGACTGGGAGGATTTCCTGCATTTTGAAAACTATGGGATGAACATATCCGATCTGAATAATAATCTGGATGTATTTGTTGACGAGATCAATGCGCGGGGCTACAAAGCCTGCCTTTATAACAGCAAATATTATCTGGAGACTATCTGGCCCAGTGCTGCAAAGCATCCTTTATGGCTGGCACATTATGTATCTTCGACTAATTATCAGGGATCCTTCTTCATGTGGCAGCACGGCTGCACCGGAAGGATCGACGGCATAAACGGAGACGTGGATCTGGATGTGCTGTATAAGGGGAGGCTCTAGAGCGGTGCCAGTCACCATGAACACGTTATGAACTGTCGTTCATAATCTGTTCATGGTGACTGGCACCGTATGCAGGCGTTAACAATTTGTTCATGGTGACTGGCACCGTATGCGCACCGTTTCTATATCTTAAAGATCTCCTCACAGATCTTCTCCAGTGATTTCTTGTAGATGATATAGCTGTTGATCACGGGTGTGTTGAAATCCTTGAGGGGGACACGCCTTAAGCGTTTTTCTTTGATATACGGTTCTGCCATATCTTTAGGAAGAAAAGTATAATTATCCTGATGCAGGAGATAGGGGACTATCTTCATGCAGTCGTCAATCTCCAGCTCGAACTGGTGATACTTCGGAAAGAGCTTTCGGATGTACTGTCCTACATCCTGCAGGGCAAAATTACACATCAGATATTTTTCTTCCAGCAGTTTTTCTACGGTTATCCCTTTCTTATATTTTTCATTCTGGATATCGGTAACAAGCACCAGCGTATCCTGCTTGTACTGTCTGCAGTTTAATGAATTTTTTTTCAGCGGCAGGTAAGTGAAGACCACGTCCAGCATATCGTTCTGTATCTGTTCCAGCAGATGATCGGTGAGACCGATGGAGATCTTGAGAAAATCCTTCGGATGGCTTTTGCGGTGCTTAAGTATAAGGCCGGCAAGATGGCCTTCATATATTGAATCAGCACAGCCTATGCGCAGATAATGATCATACTTCTGTGATGCGGATATCTCGGCAAGAGCAGTATCGGTGAGATCGATCAGCTTTTCGGCATAGAGTTTGAACTGCTCACCTTTGGGAGTGAGTTCGACGCTGCGGTTGGTCCTGATGAACAGCTGGAAGCCCAGTTCTTTTTCCAGCTCGTGAATGCGGTTTGTCACCGTGGACTGTGCGACAAAAAGCTGGTTCGCGGTCCTGGTGTAGTTCTTTGTGTGGGCCAATACCATGAAGGTTTTTATCGATTCGATATCCATATATTTTTCCTCCAAATGATCCATTATTCGAAAAACGAATTATTATTATTAAATATATTCATTTTACAGATTGTAGTATATATGGTAAAAAATGTAAATAATAAAAAGAGGAAAAGAATTGCAGCAGGGAGGAAGTATCATGCGCGATATCACATTAAGCAATAAAACATTCAAACTGGAACAGGATCCGTATAACTATCAGCTTCAGGATACTGCGGAACCTGAATTGTTCCGTGAGATGTTCCCTTATACGGAGACGCCCAAGATCGCTTTCAATTACAGGCGTGTGCCGGAGAATATGCCGGAGGATATCTTTATAACCGATACTTCTTTCCGTGACGGACAGCAGTCAAGATCGCCTTATACTACGGAACAGATGGTACATATATATAAGCTGCTGCATGAGCTGGGCGGTCCGAACGGCATGATACGCCAGACAGAGTTCTTTGCTTATTCTGAAAAAGACCGCAGGGCTCTGGAAAAGTGCATGGAGCTGGGCTATAAATTCCCGGAGATCACCACATGGATACGTGCAAATAAGCAGGATTTTGAACTGGTAAGATCCATAGGTATAAAAGAAACGGGTATACTGGTAAGCTGCTCCGATTATCATATCTTTCATAAGATGGGACTTACCAGAAAGCAGGCGCTTGATAAATATCTGGGAATAGTAAAAGACTGCATTGAAGCAGGACTCCGTCCCAGATGCCACTTTGAGGATATCACCAGGGCAGATTTTTACGGCTTTGTGGTTCCCTTTGCAAGTGCTCTTATGGAGCTTTCATGTGAGAGCAGAGTGCCTGTAAAGATCCGTGCCTGCGACACCATGGGCTATGGCGTGCCTTATCCCGGCGCAGCAATGCCCAGAAGCGTATCCGGTATTATATACGGCCTGCAGCATTATTCGGAAGTTCCTTCGGAGATGCTGGAATGGCACGGACACAACGATTTTTATAAGGGCGTGGTTAATGCGACCACCGCATGGATGTATGGCGCTGGCGCAGTCAATTGTTCGCTTCTGGGAATAGGAGAGCGAACCGGTAATGTGCCTCTGGAGGCTATGGTATTTGAGTATGCATCCTTAAGAGGGCATCTGAACGGAATGAATACCAGAAAGATCACCGAGATTGCGGAATATATACGTGATGAGACGGGCTATGATATACCGCCTATGACTCCTTTTGTGGGCGACAGCTTTAATCTTACCAGGGCAGGCATACATGCCGACGGCATGATGAAAGATCCGGAGATCTACAATATTTTTGATACCGAATCAATACTTGGACGTCCCCCGAAGGTGGCTATAAACAACGCCTCCGGTCTGGCCGGCATAGCATACTGGGTAAACGGATACAGGGCAAAGCGCGGGGAATCAGAGCTTTCCAAGAAGCATGAGCTGGTACAGAAGATCTATGACTGGGTAAGTGCCGAGTACGAAGCCGGCCGCATCACTGTTATCAGCGAAGGGGAGCTGATTGCGAGGTATGAGGAGTACGCAGGAGTATAAGATATGAAAAGATCCTTCGCTGCGCTCAGGATGACACCTCTATGTCATCCTGAGCGTAAGCGAAGGATCTTTATATTATCCCGTCTCTTTCCAGACTCTCCAGCAGTGCTGTACATCCCTCTATCACATCCCTGTAAGTCTCATCGAAACGTCCCGTATACCAGGGATCCGCAATACTTCTTCCCGGCCTGTCGGTATAATCGAGCAGCAGTTTTATTTTTCCTTCGATATCCGCACCGGTGATGCGCGTTGTATTTCTAATGTTTGCAGCATCTGCGCACAGCAGCAGATCATAGTGTGCGTAATCCCGCTTTGTAACCTGCCTTGCCCGCTTGTTACTGAAATTGGTATAGGCAGTCTTTCCTATGCCGTGTTCCTTAAGCACCTTCTGTGCAGGCGGATATATCGGATTCCCTATACCTGCCCATATCTCCTCCGTGCTGGTAGCAGCAGAAGCTATCTCAAACTTATCCTTTATCCCGCGCTTCTCAACCATATCTTTCAAAACAAACTCAGATATAGGTGATCTGCAGATATTGCCGTGGCAAATGAATAATATCTTGATTTTCTCCATAAATCCTTTATTTTCAGGGGTTTGCGGGTTTTGCTCCATTGGCTTTGGTGGCATAATATATGCATATTTTGGCATATTTTTGGCCCCAAAAGGTGTAAAAAAAGGTGTAAATCGATTGGCCTTACACCTCGGTTTTTTACACTACTTTCAGCCTTTTGAGCTCATCCTGTGCATCTTCGAAACCTATGTGGGTGTAAACATTCATCGTGGTTCCGATATCGGAGTGCCCCATCAGATACTGCAGAGTCTTCGGATTCATCCCAGACTTTGCCATGTTAGAGCAGTAGGTATGCCTGCATATATGAGGTGTAATATGAGGCATCTGCACACGATAGATCGAATTATACTTCTGTACAATGTGCTTTAAATAATGGTCCCAGTGAAGAGAATAAACAATGCTGCCGTTCTTATCAAAATACAGAAATCCGGCATATCCGTCCACCATAGGCTCAACTTTCGGCGGCTTACGGTTGGCGATGATCTTTCTAAAGCATTCCTCTACCTCGGGCGTCATGGGAAGTATCCTGTTTCCGCAAACCGTCTTGGTCTTTTCGATGTAGTATCCGCTTTTCCCGTGCTTCTGAAGCTGATGATCCACCCTGATCTTATGCTCTTCGAAGTCTATATCCCCGATAGTAAGGCCGCAGAATTCCGATATGCGAAGGCCTGTATGAAAAAGAATATAGAGTCCTTCATAATACCTTGAAAAATGACGGTCTTCCTCAACAAACTTTAGGAACTTACGGAGTTCATCCTTCGTGAGAGCTTCCCTCATCTGGCTGTCATTATATAACACCGAAGCCAGTTCGAAATCAAAGGGATTTTTACGGATCAGATCATCATCCAGGGCAAGCCTGAATGCAGGTCTTAAAACGCCCCTGATAGAATGGATAGAGCTGAAGCTTTTTCCGCTTTTCTGCAGACCGATCAGCCAGCATTTTGCGTCCGATATACGAACAGTGTCGATCCTCTTTTTGCCCATCGGATCTTTTTTAAGGAAATTAATGACAGTTTCATATCCTTTCCTGGTGGTCGGCCTGACTCCGGTCTTTGTCTCTATATACTTTTCAACAAGACCAAGAACCGTAAGATTACCACCGTTAGGTGCGATATGATCAAACAGATCTGCCTGTATCTGCTTTTCGAACTCGCGAAGAGAAAGCGTCCACGGCTTACCCATCGGAGTAGCATCACTATGATTCAGTCTCCAACTGTACACATATCTTTCAACACCTTCCGGATCGACATACTTAAACCGATACCGTCCGTCTTTTAACTGCATCTCTCCCTGATGTAAAACCCTTCCCTTATTATCCTTTCTTTTTTCACTCATATTAGCAATTCTCCTTTTCATATCAAAGCAAAAGGTGAACTGCCCGACTGTATGATTATATCACCCGGACAGTTCATCTGCCATCCTTATTTTGTACATTTATACTGAGGCCATCCCGTCCAGATATTCCTCAAACAACCTGCGTTTTATCTTTACATGTGTCCCTATCTCAAGAACAAAAGATTCATTCCAATGCCGGGCAAGAAAGCTTCTGAGCCTTTTTTCACCTATGCCGTAATAAACTGCCGCTTCCTGGATAGAAAGAGAGTATTTCTCTGCTACGGAAACAGGCTTTTTTGCCTCTGCCAGATCTTTTGCTTCTGCGATCTTTTTATTCAGTTCACAGATAAGTCCGTATGCAAGCGGCGCCATAGTGGGACACTTTTCCGGCCTGTAGGTTATCTCCTGTATAAGTTCTATATTATTCATGTTTTGTACCTCCGTTTTTAATATTTTTAGGTTTCCATCCGGGATCAAACGGGCTGAGTATATCGTTCACATAGATCCTGTTAGGTCTGCCAAGTCCCCTGTGCTCTCTGAAAATGAGGTCATGATCCTCCAGCTCTTTTAAGGTCTCGTTGATCTTCTTATTTCCGTAATGCAAAAGCTTCATCATCTCTTCGATCGTGAAGTAGACGTAAACACCGCCATGATCACCGATCCAGTCTTTTCCGTTTTTAACCGAAAGACATCTGCGATCAAGCAGGATCATGTATAACGCCTTTGCCCCGACGGACATTTCACAAAGCCCCGGATCCTCAAAAAGGCTCTTGGGTAATCTGTAAAACGATCCTGCTTCATTATCATTTTGGGAATATTCTGTCATTGCCATTTTCTTTTTCCTTTCTTTTTTCTTTTGTAAATAATTGTGTTATAAAAGATTGCAAGCAATGATATCCGCTAGCGGATATCTTCATTTGCTTGTTGGGGAGCTTTCCCCAATCCCCGTACTTCGACTACGTCTCAGAGCTGCGCGTGCAGAAACTGCACACTTACAAAACCTGATCATCTCTCTTTTTATTTTTTACGTCTGTCTCCATGTCGTTTAAATGTAATTCATGATCGATATTGTATTTGGCAGTATGTAATTCCTTCATCTCATTTCTGGCCTCACGATACTGAGGATATAACTCTTTCTTTTCAGCCAGGATACGGGCATACTCTTCATTGAGATCCTTAACCTTGGGAATAGGACCGCCCAGTTTTGAAAAATGATCCTTTGCCGCTTTGTGAAGAGTGATCGCTTCGCGGTTTTCCTCAAAAAACTTTTTGCTGTATCCGTGCTTTTTATATTCCGCATAAACATCACGGGTCTTTGAATAATTGAAGATATGGTTTTTAAGTTCTGATATTTCTGCCATTCTTTTTTCCTTATCCTTTATCGTTGTTCCCAGATCATTGAAGCGTTTTGATGCAGCAGCAGCCATTTCATTCAACATATCAATATCTCTTATATTGTGTTCATCCAGATACACGAGCGATTTGGCGAATTTCTTGATATTGAATACCTGCGCCCAGTTTTCATATCCGGCTCCCTTTCCTTTTGCTATGACCTCCTGCATATCAAGGACGATATCCTGCTTGTTCACGACAAGATCTTCCGAAGATAACGGCTGAACGTTTTCATCATCTTCATGTTTTTCCGTTTCAGGTTCACCTGTAAAAACTCTTTCAAGATCTTTTTCCCTGTATCCGTCACCAAGCGATCCAAGCCTTATATATCTCTTACAGCCTTCTCCTTTAAGCGATATGTTTTTTCCGCGTTTTACCGCGTATCCCTCTTCTTCAAGAAGCCTTAAGAGTTCATCCATGTCTTTCGGTTCCTTTTTCATACAGGAATCGATAACATCACGTATCTCATCACGTATGCTTTTTCTTTTCGGATAGACCGTACGTTTCTGCCATTCGCTGGGTTTTCTGCGTTCAATAACGGATAAACCGTTTTCCAGACAGATGATATCGCTGAGCCTTCTTACGGCTATTGACGAAAACAGAAAGTTCTTAAACTTATGCCGGGCGTCAAGCGTTGTTGAATTGTAAATGATATGGTTGTGGATATGAGCTTTATCCGTATGCGTTGCCACGATAAAAGCGTGCTTTCCCTTAGTCCAGCGCATGGCCGTTTCATATCCGATCCTGTTAGCCTCTTCAGCAGTTACCTCTCCGGGTTTAAAGGACTGCCTAAGCTGGTATGCGATCACATCATTGCTTTTAAGCCTCCTGCCGGTAATCAGTTCGTATTCTTTTTTCGTGGCTGCAAAATCCAGATCTACACTCTCCGGAGTACACTCATAACTGGAGATATATTTACCTTCCTCAGTCTTTTCGCCGTTCTCTGCATAATCAGTTCTGTCCTTTAGACACTGCTTTATTGTCTTTCCCTTCTGCATATGCATCGGGATCAGCCTCGTTGCCGCCATAAAGTCCTCCTTTCATTTGATCGCTGATAATAATCTCTCATAGATATTGCGAAGCAGCTTAAGGATCTCCTGCTGACTGTTCTTAAGGTCCTCAATATCTGCGGCATATATGCTGCCGGTTTCATTTGCTTTCTTTGCGTACTGGTTTAAGTTATTTGAATTGATATGCACGAGCCTTAATATCTCTTTAAGGTCGGACAGATCCAGTCTGAGCACATATCCGTACATAGCCATCCTGCGCAGGTAAGCTCCGGGCTTTTCGATCCCTGTAAGCTCCATCCTTTTGCGAATAGTCCGGTATTCGCTTTCCGTCACGCGAAAGTTCATCTGCTTATTTCTGTATTCCATTTTTCTCCTCCTTTTCAGGGCATAAAAATAGGCACCCTTTCGGATGCCTTTGTTTACCGTTACCTGTATTCCATTTTATGAGCCTCTCAGATCCATCACCTCCAAATCCTTATAAAATGCAGCTTTCAGTGCGTTCTGCAAGCTGAAAATGAGTACAAAAAAGCCCAAACATTTAATATGTCTGAGCTTTATCCATACCTCTCGCTAGTATAATAATATTACGCTTTTTTTAGCCTGTAAATAGACAAATGGTGTTCTTTATGTGTTGTCTTTGTGTTGCCCGGGTGGTTATCCCTATCCTTATCCCTATCCGATATCCACAGTCCCGTTTTTAACACACTACGGATAGGATAGGATAAGTCTTATTAAATTCAGTATTGTTTATATCAGTCTTATTACATTGTCCTTACGACATTTCTGCAGGTTTCCTATAGACATCTCTGTAATTCCGATTTTGAAACATGCCGTGTGTCGAAATCAGAACAGTATATTCCGTTTTGGACACACGGGGAAAAGTTATCCACAATCCACAATGCCGGCCTCTGTTATGAAGCCTCACGCATATAATACAGTGTTTTTTCTTTAAGAAGTTTCTTAAGATCGCGGATCTTGCCCTTGGCCGTTTCATAAGATATGATCCTTTCTGCTGCGATACCATTCAGATCCACCTCTTCTTTGATATATCTCCGCAGCAGTTCCGCATCCTTACCGCCAATGCTTTCAAGCGCATTTACAAAGATACGATAATCGATCCTCATGGCAACGTAATTCCTGTAACAATACAGCACTTTTTCAGGCAGTTTATCATCTTTAACCAGAAAATCGATCACTTCTCCTCTGTCCATGCACTCTGATATCCGCCTGATGACAGCTTTCCTGTTTTGAGCATTATACTTTTTACAGTACTCCTCCCAAAATGAATACATCATCATAGATTCCAGCATATACAGAAAACAGCGTTTCTCACATCTCATATAGTCCTCGAAATTCCCATAATGCTCATAAAGGAATTCAAACCTGTCTAAACAGCTTTCTGAGGAGTAAGTATCCCCTATATATTTTGTTCGTCTCATTTTTATCCCCCTGCAATCGAATGTATGTTCGGTTAATAATATACCATATTCCCGGTGAAAATGGAAGTATGTTTTTTCCATCCCCAAAAAAGTTCAAAAAATGGTTCTCGCGGGTGATGCGGAAAGGATTTCAAATGTACTATCATTAAGCCGGAATGCCGGAAAGGAGGTGAAAACAGTCGTGGGCGATAAGAAAAGAGTCGTTATAGCAGACGATCAGTATGTGGCCAGGGGCTTTTTTGAGATGTACGTGAAGATGTCTGTAGATTTCGAGCTGGCGGCTTCCCTTGCAACGGCAGAGCAGGCAGTGGAGTATTGCCTGAAGAATCCGGTTGAGCTGGTGATCATGGACGTGGTAATGAAGCAGGGGCTGGACGGGCTGACCTGTG
>CAMVRS010000032.1 GCA_947169935.1 uncultured Lachnospiraceae bacterium | reverse complement strand
GATTGGTGATGGCGCAAAGTGAACGCGCATGGCTCAATAAACCGCCCATGAACCAGTGAGCTTCCTGTGAAAGCTGAGCGTAGCCGTCGGCTCCGTAGAATACGGGCTTGCCGTCCTTAAAGAGCAGCATGTGCACATGCATACCGTTGCCGGCTTCCTGAGCCAGGGGCTTGGGCATGAAGGTTGCGGTAACTCCATCCAGTACAGCTTCATTCTTGATAACATACTTTGCGGACATGGTATCGTCAGCAAGCTTGAGCATATCATCAAGTTCAACCTCTATCTCCATCTGGCCGCTGCCGCCCACTTCGGGATGATGGTACTTAACATCGATGCCCCAGTCTTTCATGGCAAGACACATACGGCTGCGCAGGTCATTGCGGATATCGGTGGGAAGGCTGTTATGATAGCCTGCACCGGGCAGTACCTGATAACCGTTGTTGCTGTCGTCACCGCCGGATGCATAATGTGCCTGGGAAGTAAAGATCTCGGTGAACATGTTGTAATAATCGGTATTATACTTGACCTGATCAAAGATATAAAATTCATACTCAGGTCCGATCACCATGCGGTCTGCCACGCCGGTCTCTTTCATGTATTCAAGAGCGCGGATGGCTACGTTACGGGGATACTGGTCGAAGGGCCTGTTGGCGGGAAGGTCGATGACCTTCACATCACCTATCATGGAAAGAGTGGGAACCTCGCAGTAACGGTCGATCACCGCAGATTCGAGAACCGGTATGAATACCATATCGCTGTTCTCAACAGGGGCATAGCCGTAATTACTGCCATCAAAGCCTATGCCGTGTTCCATCGTGCTTTCCGTAAGACGTTCCGAAGGGATACTTAAGTGTCTCCAGCGCCCATCGATATCCGTGAGCTTGAAGTCGATCATCTGTATCCCTTCATCCTTGATCAACTTCTGGATCTCCTGCAGATTTTTTGCCATAAAGCCTCCTTTGTGTGTGTAGTGTGTGTGGTAAACAGAATTATACACTATGTTCGTTTCCTTGTAAAATAAGCTTTTGCATGTTATACTTCAGACTATGGACGAAGAAAAAAAGCAAAGCGCAAAAGAAAAAGATAAAGAACTGGAACGACAGATCAAACTGGTAGACAGGATACTGCGCCGGAAAGATCTGAAGTCTTTTTTAATAGTTGCTTCTATCATAATAATTCTTGTGATAGTCATCGCAGTCATTATCATCATAAACTACAATAAGGATGAGCGCAGCATCGCAGAAAGAGTTGATGATACCGTGAATGAGATAATAATGGGAGAGGAGGGTAAGGTTGAACTGGTAACCGAATCCACCCTTATGTCCGCTATGCGCAGCGCAACACTCTATACTGCGGAATATCCTTATAACGGCGTTACCTATGTTTCCAATAAAGACGATGGACTAAAATATTACGTTTCCTATAAAGCAACCATAAAAGCAGGCTTTAATGCAGAAAACCTGCGGGTCGAACTTGATAAGGAAGATCATGTGATCACCATATACCTGCCGGAGATAGAATTGTCCGAACCTTCTGTCACCGGTGAATTCAAATATATTTTCATGGATGAAAAATATAATACCGGCGATACCTATAACGAATCCTTTACTGCAGCCGTGACTGATCTTAAGAAAAGGGAGATAACAGGAGAGTTCGATAATATTTATTACGCCGCGATACAGAATGCAAAGATAGCAGAGAAAGCTCTGGTAGAACCCTGGGTTAACCAGGTGGATCCGGAAACTAAATATACAATAAAAGTACTGGCATACGGGGAGGAAGATAATGAAAAATAAAAAGCTTATCCCCGCGATAATGCTGGGAATAATGATCACTGCAGGCTGCGGTAAAAAAGAAACCGTTCAGGAACCGAGAAATCCCGAAGATATAAAACAGGAAGTAATAGAAACCCTGTCGGATGAACCGGCTTTTGTTCCCGAGATAGCGCAGGTAAGATCCATATGCGAATTATCAACGGTAAAATGCATATATCATAACGTGGCTTACGGTATACAGTATTCAGGTACGGGTCTGGCGCATGTGGGAGAGAAGGAGCGCCGCTTCATGCAGGAATATGACTGTGAAGTGGAGATAAGCTATCCCGTTGATCAGATAAGCATGACCCAGAATGGTACAGAGATACGTATATCTCTGCCGGAGCCGAATATAAGCACCAGAAAGCTTCCTGAATCCATAGACCAGTATTCATACATTGAAGAGCCTGATCAGGATGTACAAAAGAATCCGATAAGAACGGAAACTATAATGGAAGCCGTTGAGCTGGCTGATGAAAACATGATTGATGATATAAAGAATAATTCATCAATACTGGCAAATGCGGAAAGCCAGGCAAAATACCTTATAGAAAATTACATCCGCCAGATTGGTTCACTGACGGATGTAGAGTATACCATTATTTGGGAGGTAGAGGAAAAAGATTCTTCGCTTCGCTCAGAATGACACTTTTAAAAAACCTTCCCCTGTTATAAGGGGAAGGCATTTTTTTTATTCATCATCTTCGTCTTCTTCTTTAGGCATTATGAGCTTATCGTCATCTTCATCCTCATCATCTACAGGCTCTGTAGGATGAGGCATGTTTGCCTTTTCTTCTTCCATCCTCTGCTCGGCACTGTCGATGTCGTCGAATTCCTGATCGCCGTCGCTTATCTTTTCACGTACCTTTGCGATCTTTGCTATCTTAACTCCGGGATCAAGATTCATCATCTTAACGCCGCTGGTGATACGGCCATGTACGGGGATCTCGCTCATGCGTACCTGGATGATTATGCCGGCAGTGGTGATCATCATTATCTCATGATCGTCCGTAACAGCCTTTACACCTACAAGGTCACCGGTACGTTCGGTTATCTTATAGCACTTAAGACCCTTACCGCCGCGGTTCTGCAGACGGAATTCTTCAAGAGCGGAACGCTTGCCTATACCGTTCTCGGAAACTACCAGCAGCGAATCGCCCTGGTGATCGAGCTGCATGCCGATTATCTCATCATCATAATTCAGATTCATACCGATAACGCCCATTGCGCCGCGGCCCATGGCACGTACATCGGTCTCCTTGAATCTGATGCACATACCGTATTTGGTTACCAGGAAGATGTGTGTATCCTTATCTGTCTGCTTAACTTCGATAAGCTCATCATCCTCACGAAGGTTGATGGCGTTAAGTCCGTTCTTCTTGATGTTGGCAAATTCCATTATGCTGGTCTTCTTTATGATACCCTTCTTTGTTACCATAAAGAGATTCTTGCCTTCAAGATAATCATTAACAGGAATGACCGCAGATATCTTTTCATCAGGCTGGAGCTGCAGGAGGTTAACGATAGCAGTACCTCTTGCGGTACGGCCTGCCTCCGGTATCTCATAAGCCTTAAGTCTGTATACGCGGCCCCTGCTGGTAAAGAACATGATGTAATGATGGGTAGTGGTCATGAGGAGATCTTCGATATAATCATCATCGATGGTGGTCATACCCTTGATACCCTTACCGCCGCGGCCCTGGGCCTTAAAGTTATCAACCGTCATACGTTTGATGTAACCTAAGCTGGTCATAGCCACTACAGTATTATCAAGAGGAACCATATCCTCTATGGAAATTTCCGAAGTATCAAAGCTGATCATGGTGCGGCGGTCATCGCCAAAACGGTCAGCAGTATCTTTAAGCTCGGTACGGATAACGCCAAGCAGTAATTTTTCATCGGCAAGTATAGCCTTTAATTCTGCGATCCTGCGAACCAGTTCGGCATGCTCATCTTCAAGTTTCTTTCTTTCCAAACCGGTAAGAGCACGAAGACGCATCTCCACGATATTCGTTGACTGGATCTCTGTCAGACCGAAACGCTCCTGCAGTCTGTCCTTTGCTTCCTGGGTAGTCTGGCTGCTGCGGATGATGCTGATCACTTCATCGATATTATCAAGAGCGATAAGCAGACCCTGTACTATATGATCGCGTTCTTCTGCTTTGTTCAGATCGTATTTGGTACGGCGCGTTACCACATCTTCCTGATGCTTTAAGTATTCCTTAAGCATATCCAGAAGATTCAGAACCTTGGGCTGGTTATTTACCAGCGCCAGCATTATAACGCCGAAGGTATCCTGCAGCTGTGTATGCTTATAAAGCTGATTCAGGATAATATTTGCATTGGCATCCCTGCGTACTTCAATAACAACACGCATACCTTCGCGGTTGGATTCATCACGTATATCGGTGATGCCGTCTATCTTCTTATTCTTTACCAGATCGGCCATCTTAAGGATCATGTTGGCCTTATTCACCATGTAAGGAAGTTCGGTGATAACGATCTGGGATTTACCGTTGGGCAATGTCTCGATATTTGAAACGCCACGCATGCGGATCTTTCCGCGTCCGGTACGGTAACTTTCCTGTATGCCCCTGGTGCCTAAGATCTGTGCTCCTGTAGGGAAGTCGGGACCTTTAACGATATCAAGTAATTCTTCTATATCGGTATCGCGGTCTTCTTCAACACGGTTGTCTATTATCTTGATGACTGCATCCGTAACCTCACGAAGATTGTGGGGAGGGATGTTTGTTGCCATACCTACGGCTATACCTGTTGTACCGTTTACCAGCAGATTAGGAAAACGGCTTGGCAGAACGGTAGGTTCCTGTTCGGTCTCGTCAAAGTTAGGGATAAAGTCTACTGTATCTTTATTGATATCCTCAAGCAGTTCCATGGAAATCTTTGACAGCCTGGCTTCGGTGTATCGCATTGCAGCGGCACCGTCACCGTCGACAGATCCGAAGTTTCCGTGACCGTCAACCAGAGGGTAACGCATATTCCATTCCTGCGCCATGTTTACCAATGAACCGTATATGGATGAATCACCGTGGGGATGATATTTACCCATGGTATCACCAACGATACGCGCACATTTACGGTGAGGCTTATCAGGCTCGTTATGCAGCTCTATCATTGAGAACAATATTCTTCGCTGCACAGGCTTAAGACCGTCACGCACATCAGGCAATGCTCTGGATGCTATTACGCTCATGGCATAATCTATATAAGATTTTTCCATGGTATGTTTCAGATCAACGTCATGTATTTTGTCAAATACCTTGTCGTCCAACTGCTCGCTCATTTATCTGACCTCTCTTCTTCAGCTTTCTTTCCTTTAAGGTATAAGGTTATAAAAACAACTATTATCACAGGCTGCAGGTAATACAGTATCATTTCTGCTGATGAACCTTTAAAGCCTTCTTCGGTAAATATCGTAACAATACCGAATACGGTATTTGCGATAAATAATATAACTGTCATTACTTTATAACTCAGCAGACCCGGTATATAAGATTTGCCGAATAAATAAAGTATAAAATCAATGAACGTAAGTAACCAGCTTGCTGCTGCAAATTCAAATATGCCAAAGCAGTACATGATCAGCAGATCATAATCTTTTTCCAGCATCATACCCACAGCTACCAATGCGATCATCGCCACTGTAAGTATAAAAGATATCAATAAAAATTTCTTTACTTTCATTACTCTCTGTTTTCGGACTTAACTATATGCGGCCCGCCTTCAGGACCTGCACCGGGTCCGTATTTTTTCATCAGCGATCTCATAAACATCGGCTGGAAAATGAAAATTAGTATATAACCTACAATAAAGCATGCTATCAGTGAAGGTATCAGCATTACTATATAAGGAGGTCCCGATATACCTTTCTGCTGATTCTGTATATATGCAAAAGCAACCATTAATATTGAGATAAGAGGCGTATATATTAAGTCCGATAAAAGGGTCTCAATACATTTCTTACCTAAACCGGGTTTCATGTTTTTGGTAGCACCCTGGGTTACCTTATGCATGGGAACTATGATACCTATCAGCATACTTATAACAAAGCTTATTATAAATCCTGAGATAATGCTTCCTATCAATGCCTGAGGAGGAACATTCCCCTTTATCACATTAGGGAGCATACCGGTACATACGCCTGTGATGGTCATAAAAACACTCATTACAAGGCTCATGTAGAGACTCATCATAAGACCTATTTTTTTCATGTTGCTTTTATTATCCATATATTTTTCCTCATGTAAGATCCTTCGCTTCGCTCAGGATGACAATATCCAGACTGTATCACTTTCACGTCTTTTTAAATGTCAAGATTCTGTACGTACTTCGCATTAGCCTCGATAAACTCACGGCGGGGTTCAACCTTATCACCCATGAGTGTTGTGAAAGTCATATCCAGCTCTGATTCCGCATCTTCATCCATGTTAACGCGGAGCAGTATCCTCTTTTCGGGATCCATTGTAGTATCCCAGAGCTGTTCGGCATCCATCTCACCAAGTCCCTTATAACGCTGTATCTTATTATTCTGATCACGCCCTACTTCGGCAATGATCGAATTCAGTTCCTCATCCGAATATGCATACCATACTTTCTTATTTTTCTCAAGCTTATACAGAGGAGGCTGTGCAAGATATACATAACCCTGTTTTATAAGCTCAGGCATAAATCTGTAAAGGAAGGTGAGCATAAGAGTTGCTATATGCGCACCGTCAACATCGGCATCGGTCATGATTATTATCTTATGATATCTTAATTTGGTGATATCAAAATCTTCATGTATGCCCGTACCGAATGCAGTGATCATCGCCTTTATCTCTGCATTATCATAGATCTTATCAAGTCTGGCTTTTTCAACGTTCAATATCTTTCCGCGAAGAGGCAGTATAGCCTGGGTTGCACGGCTGCGGGCGGATTTGGCGCTGCCGCCTGCGGAATCACCCTCAACTATATAGATCTCACAATTGCGGGGATCCTTATCCGAACAATCGGCAAGTTTTCCGGGAAGTGCGGCACCTTCAAGTGCTGTCTTTCTTCTGGCCATATCCCTTGCTTTTCTTGCGGCATCTCTTGCACGCTGGGCCATTACCGATTTTTCAACTATCGATTTTCCGATAGCAGGATTCTGCTCAAGGAAATATGTAAGCTGCTCACGTACTATGTTTTCAACTGCAGGTCTTGCACCGGAATTACCAAGTTTCTGCTTGGTCTGTCCTTCAAACTGGGGATCCTCTATCTTTATTGAAATGATAGCTGTAAGTCCTTCACGTATATCATCACCGGAAAGATTAGGATCGCTGTCTTTCAATATCTTGTTATTCTTACCATAATCATTGAAGGTCTTGGTAATAGCATGCTTGAAACCTTCGATATGTGTACCGCCCTCAGGTGTATTGATGTTATTAACAAAACCGTACATCATCTCGTTAAAGCCGTCATTGTGCTGCATGGCCACTTCAACATAGATATTGTCTCTTTTACCTTCAAAGTACATTATCTTTTCATATAAAGGAGTCTTGTTATCATTAAGATAAGCAACAAATTCCTTTATACCGCCTTCATAATGGAAGGTCTGGTGTTTCTTATTTCCTTCTTCATCCTCACGGTCATCGAAAAGCTCTATCTTAAGGCCTTTTGTAAGGAATGCCATCTCACGCAGACGGTTTTTCAGAGTATCAAACTCAAATACAGTATCTTCAAATATCAGCGGATCGGGCTGGAAAGTAACTCTGGTACCGCTCTTATTTGCATCGCATTTGCCGATGACTTTTAAGGGATAACAAACCTTTCCTCTTTCATAACGCTGGTTATAAACTTCACCTTCATGATAGATATCAACTTCAAGCCAGGTAGAAAGGGCGTTTACTACCGACGCACCTACACCATGAAGTCCGCCGGATACTTTGTATCCGCCGCCGCCGAATTTACCTCCTGCATGCAGCACGGTAAATACAACTTCAACGGCAGGAAGTCCGGCTTTATGATTAATACCAACAGGTATACCGCGCCCGTCATCAATAACAGTAATGGAATTGCCGGGATTTATATGCACTTCGATATTTTTACAATATCCTGCAAGGGCTTCATCTACGGAATTATCAACTATCTCATAAACAAGATGATGAAGTCCGCGAAGGGAAGTGGTTCCGATATACATACCGGGACGCTTACGCACAGCTTCAAGACCCTCTAATATCTGGATCTGGTCCGCATTATATTCACCTTCCACATGCTGGGATTCTATCTGCTGAAGATTCTCAAGTATCTTTCTTGCTTCTTCATCATTTTCTTCCTGTGAAATTCCGTTTACATTCAATTCATCACTCATTTTATATGCCTCACATTAAGGATTAGTTTTCGTTTACGATAGTTCCGTTATTTACTTTAAATACTTTATCGTATTCAAAACGGTTATTTACAAAATCATCAAGTCCGGTACAGGTTATTATAGTTTGTATACCGCCTATATTATTTAGAAGATAAGTCTGGCGGTTTGAATCAAGTTCCGATAAAACATCATCAAGAAGCAATACCGGATTATCCCTGGTTATCTGTTTAACAAGCTCTATCTCGGAAAGCTTAAGTGAAAGAGCTGCAGTTCGCTGCTGACCCTGTGATCCGTAAACTCTTATATCTATATCATTTGAATAGAATATAAAATCATCACGATGGGGTCCGGTCCCGGTCATCTTTAATTTTATATCTCTTTCAAGAGAATTCTTAAGCTTATCTTCAAACTCATCGGCAGTAACATGGGGAGCATACTTTATCTTAAGCTTTTCTCTTTCTCCCGAAAGTTTGCCGTGTATCTCTTCTATTATATTATTTAGCTGTTCAATAAATTTCTCTCTTCGATTTATGATCTTTATTCCGTATGATAAAAGCTGGTTATCCCATATCTTTATCATATCCCTGTATTCCGAATTGAAATGCACATCCTTTAACAATCTGTTACGCTGATTGATTATCTTGTTATAATTATTCAGATCGTAAAGATATATCTGATCCAGCTGGCATAATTCCATATCAACAAAATGCCGGCGTTCCGAAGGCGCATTCTTTATTATCGAAAGATCTTCGGGAGAGAATAATACTATATTTAAAATACCAAGGAGCTCAACAGCTTTTTTAAGCCTTACTTTATCTACAGCTATGCCCTTAGACTTGGCACGCCGCAGATGCATATCGATCCTGCGCTCAAGACCTTCTTTATCAATGATGGTCTTTATATGGGCTTCTTCAGCATCAAAGTTTATTACATCTTTATCTTTGCTGGATTTGTGAGACCTGGTGGTAGCCGTAAAATAGACAGCCTCCAGAACATTTGTCTTGCCCTGCGCGTTATCTCCGTAAAGGATATTTACACCACTGTCAAAATCTATCTTCAGCTCTTTATAATTTCTAAAATCTTTAAGTTCCAGGCTTTTGATTATCATTTTTCGATCTTGACCGTAATACCCTCAAAAGTAAAAGTGTCACCGGGATAAAGTTTTTTGCCCCTCTGGGTACATACCTCACCGTTAACTTTTACTTCTTCATCCAAAATGGCATACTTGGCCCGGACCCCGTCGCTTACAACATCAGCAAGCTTCAAGGCCTGACCAAGTTTTATAAATTCATCTTTGATAGTTATAGTCTTCATTAACTGAGATTGATAGGAAGTATCATGTAAACATATTTTTCATTCTCGTCTTTAATGTAAAGAGGAGAACGGGGATTAACAAGATACATATCTATATCTTCATCATCTATTACCTTAAGGGCATCAAGCACAAACCTGGGATTGAATCCTATAGTTATATCCTTACCCTGCTTCTCTATATCTATCTCTTCATCATAGCTTCCAAGAGATGAAGCAACATGCAGCTTTAAGATACCATCCTTTACATCCAGAACGATAGGCTTCTTATTTCCTTCCTTTGAGAAGAGCATGGATCTATCTATACATTCAAACATTCTCTTCTTATTTACCTTGATCTTTGTTTCGTAATCGGAGCTCATCATACGGTCAACGCTTATGTAATTACCCTCAATGAGACGTGAAACAATAGTAGTCTTATCAAATTCAAAGATAACATGCGCATCGGAGAAATAGATATCTACATCCTTTTCACCTTCGGAAGGAAGGATCTTGCTTATCTCATTAAGAGCTTTTCCGGGAATGATAACTTCCTGCTCCGCGTAGATATTCTTAAGCTGTACCTTCCTGATGGAAATTCTGTGACCGTCAAGGGTGGTAACACGGAGCTGATCGTTCTTTATGATCATATCAACGCCGCCCATAACTTTGTTTGTGTCACTGTTTCCTATTGAAAATATAGTCTGACGTATTATATCCCTTAATGTAAATGTAGATATCTGAATGGAATCCTTTCTTTCTACTTTAGGAAGGAAAGTAAACTCGTCACCGTTCTTACCGTTAATACCAAACTGAAGGGTACCACAGGTTATGATAACATGATCGTTATCATCACTTTCTATAGTAATGTCACCTTCAGGAAGCTTCCTTACCGAATCCTGGAGCATTCTTGCATCTATAGCTATCATGCCGGCTATCTCTATAACGCCGCCTATAACTGTTTCAATACCAAGTTCCATGTCATTGGCAGTAAGTCTTATCTCACCATTACCTGCCTGCATTAATATGCATTCGAGCAAAGACATGGTCGTATTGGTAGGTACAGCTTTAGAAACGATATTAACAGCATTCAAAAGATCCTGTTTTGAACAAACGACTTTCATTTTTTAACAGCCCCTCCATTTCGCAAAACGATATAATACTATATTTAAAATAATAGTAGTAATAGTAGTAGGGCACGTGTATATGTGCACAACCTATATTATTATACTAAATTCAAGTCAAAATGGGAAGAAAAACTTGTGGATGTAGGGGAGATTTATTGTGATACTAGTTTTCGTCTACGGGGCAGACAGGGTGCAAATATGGAAGATGAAATTATCTTATGCCCATATTTGCACATCTAATCCCAAGAAAATGAACATAGTTATGAAATAAAAAGCAGTTGTTCTATAACTAGTAGGTTTTAATGATATTTTTGATGGCTTCTATGCTCTCTTTGAGCTCGGTATTGATGTTTATCTCTTTACTTATCTTATTGTAACCGTGCAGAACGGTGGAATGATCCTTTTTATCCAGCAGGGCAGCCACTCCCTGGAGGGTGGTATCCGTCATTTCACGGCAAAGGTACATGAATATCTGCCTGGGAAGTACTATCTCTGCATTACGTTTCTTTGATGTGATATCGTCCTCATCTATGTTATAGTACTCCGAAATAGCCTTAAGTATAAGAGAAGAGGTTACCACGGAAGGATTGTCGGGGGAAATTATCTCCTTTAACATATCCTTTGCCTTCTCTAATGTCATGTCACCCTCTATCTCACCAAAGGCACATACTTTCTTATAGGCTCCTTCAAGTTCCCTGACGTCGGATCTGATATGGTTGGCTATATAGTCTACGATATTGTCCGGTACTTTATAATCAAAGTTTTCGGCATACTTCCTTAATATAGCTACCCTTGTTTCATAAGCAGGAGGAGCAATATCTACTATCATACCGTTAAGGAAACGGGTACGCATACGCTCATCAAGTTCCTTGATATGCTTGGGATGCTTATCGGAGGTGATGACTATCTGCTTTCCGTTCTGAACAAGGGTGTTGAAGGTATTGAAGAATTCCACCTGTGAAGATGAACCTCTGCCTATCAGGAACTGTATGTCGTCTATGAGCAGAACATCGATATTTCTGTACTTTTCACGTAATCTGCTCATTGAAGATGCGTTTGCATTGTTCCTTATGGATTCGATAACTTCATTAAGGAAGGTTTCGGAAGTTACGAATAATACCTTAAGGTTGGTATGCTCAGTGATATAATGGCCTATAGCTGTCATAAGATGGGTCTTCCCAAGACCGGATCCTCCGTGTATGAAAAGAGGATTAAGCTCTGTTCCGGGAGTTTCCGCTACTTTAAGACATACGGAATGAGCCAGTTTGTTATTTGATCCTACGACAAAATTCTCAAAATGATATTTGGGATTAAGGCTGGAAGCAGTATTTGATTCGTTGTTTTCATCATCACTCCTGTTTACGGCGTCATCAGTCTTATCATTATTATCTTCTTCAAGAGTAAATTCTACGGTAAAGCTGCTCTGAAGAGCCTGGCTTATGGCCTCCTGAAAGAAATTTGTATAGTTGATCTTTACATAATTAAGCATTTCGGGATTGCCGCCGGGAACCAGTATGCTTACCACATTATTCTCACATTTAAGGTATTTGAGGGGTTTCAACCAAATATTAAAGGCTATTCCGGTGAGGTCATACTCATCCTTAATAGCCATTTTGATATTCTCCCACTGCTGTCTTATAAGTTCCATAATCATCCCTTCCAAAAAACGTGAATGTAACGCGTATTTTACAACGAAACGGGAAAAAATTCAAATGTGGAAAAGAAATTTTGAGATAACCACAAATGTCGATAAATAGTTTACATAGATTAATCCGGATAATGTTACATACATTGGCTTGTGAATAAAATATTCACAATGGAAAATGCTGTGTTTTAAAGGAAAAATGAGTATTTTGGTTAAAAAATTGATGAGTTATAAACAATTTTTCCACAAAAAGTGGATAAAATTATGTAAATGTGATTTTTAAAAACAAACTTATGTTTGTTTCCACATATTGTGGAAATATGTTTTATAACTCCACCACATCTTGAATTATAAAATAAATATAAAATTTTGTAAAAGGCCATGTGCGGGAAAAGCCTTATTTTATGCTTGACTACGGGCTTTTCTTTAGATATAATCTCTGTTGTATTTTTGTAAATACCGATAATGAAAATATAATAAAGAAAGTGAGGTGTTACTGATATGAAGATGACATTCCAGCCTAAGAAAAGATCCAGATCTAAGGTTCATGGCTTCCGTGCAAGAATGGCTACTCCCGGAGGAAGGAAAGTGCTTTCTGCAAGAAGAAGAAAAGGAAGAAAAGTTTTATCTGCATAAAGGTCGGACATCGGCCTTTTAGTGATTAGAGATGAAATTTTCCGGATCATTAAAAAGAAATGAGGATTTCCAGAGGGTATATAGCAAAAGAAAATCTTTTGCCAACAGATATTTTATAATGTATATCCGTAATAATGACAGTGAATTCAACCGTCTGGGAATATCCGTAAGTAAAAAAGTCGGAAACAGTGTTGTAAGGCACAGGGTCGTGAGATTGGTGAGAGAGAGCTACCGCCTTAATGAAGAAAGATTCAATAGTGGTTTGGATCTGGTGGTAGTGGCGAGGAGCACGGCAGCGGACATAGATTATAAGGCTGCCGAGAGCGCACTTTTGCACCTGGCAAAGCTGCATGGTATACTGGTAGAGAGCTCCTCTTGATGACAGGCATTGATCATATAATGAAATGAAGTCTTTTCTTATATATATTATAAGCTTGTATCAGAAATACATTTCTCCTTATAAAGGAACCAAGTGTCCCTATTTTCCTTCATGTTCTAATTATGGTATAGAAGCCATAAAAGAACATGGAGCGATAAAGGGTTTTTTTATGGCTTTCTGGAGAGTTCTCAGATGTAATCCTTTTTCTAAGGGTGGTTTCGATCCTGTTCCTTCAAACATTAAAAAAGACAAGAAAATGAAATACTTAAAGGTGAAGTGATATGTTACTGACACAGACATCTAACATTATACTGCGTCCTTTCGCAGTTATAATGGGTTATATAATGCAGGGGATATTCTGGTTTCTGCATTTGTTTACCGAATATCCTAAGATAGGTATAGCCATTATTCTTTTTACTATAATAATGTATATACTTATGCTGCCTCTTACTGTTAAGCAGCAGAAATTCTCAAAGCTTTCCAATAAGATGAATCCCGAGATACAGGCTATTCAGGCTAAGTATAAGGGAAAGACAGATCAGGAATCCATGCAGAAGATGCAGGCGGAGACCCAGGCTGTTTATGCTAAATACGGAGTTAATCCTTCAGGCAGCTGTATACAGCTTCTGATCCAGATGCCTATACTTTATGCACTTTACCGTGTTATAAGAAGCGTTCCCGCTTACGTTCCCATGGTAAAGGAAGTTTTTACCGATCTTGTTAACGGTGTTGTTACAAAGGTTGGAACTACTAAATTTGACGAAGTCATCCAGAACTTTTCCAGTTATGTAATGTATAAAAAGCAGATAACTGATGCCAAATACGGTTTCGGTTTAGCAGGATATGAAGAAGCTACCAAGAATACCATTATCGATCTACTCAACGGTGCTAATAAGGCAGACTGGCAGAGTTTAGGAGAAGCTTATCCCGATCTTGCCGGTGCTATAGACAATACACGCAGTGCACTTGACCAGTTTAACTATTTCCTTGGCATGAACATTGCCGAATCACCTTCATCTGTGATCAAAGAGCAGATGGCATCCGGCAAAAACTGGGCTATGATCATAGGTGTGCTTATGATACCTGTGCTTGCGGCTCTTACCCAGTGGATCAATACCAAGCTTATGCCCCAGGCTAATAATAATGATAAGCCGGGCGAAGAAAATGCTATGGCTTCTTCTTTGAAGACCATGAATACCGTAATGCCTCTGATGAGTGCATTCTTCTGCTTTTCACTTCCTATCGGTCTGGGTATCTACTGGATCACCGGTGCAGTGGTAAGAAGCGTTATACAGATAGTTGTTAACAAGCGTCTTGATAAGATGGATATCGATGAGATGATCAAGGCTAATATCGAAAAGAATAATGAGAAGCGCCGTAAGGCAGGGCTTCCTCCCCAGCAGATAAGCGCTAACGCTATGATCAATACCAAGAATGTTGAACCTAAGAAAGAAAAAACAGCTGAGGATAAAGCAAAGCTGGCAGAGAATATTAAGGAATCAACTGAATACTATAATAAAAATGCAGAAAAGCCGGGCAGTCTGGCATCTAAGGCAGCCATGGTAAAAGCTTATAACGAAAAGAATAACAAAAAGTAATTGAGAAGGAGATAAAAATGGCAGAGTACAGGGAATTTTCGGCAAAGACTGTAAGTGATTGTATTACAGATGCATGCATGACATTTTCGGTTACAAGTGATCGTCTTGATTATGAAGTAGTAAGCGAAGGATCTTCCGGATTTATGGGACTTGGCGTTAAGCCTGCTACTATCAAAGCACGTATTAAGGAAGAATCTTTTGAAAGCCTTGAGGCAGCTCAGGCAGAGATCACCGCTGCAGAAGAAGCAGCAAGAAAAGAAAAAGAAGAAAAGGAAGCTGCAGAAAAAGCTGCAAAGCGTGAGGCTGAAAGAAAAGAAAACGCAGAGCGTGCTGCAGCTATCCGTGAAAGAGAAGGAATTCCTACTGTTACCGAGGAAGATGAGAGAGCTTTCAGAGAGAAGAGACGCCAGGAAAGAAGAGAGCGTAACGACCGCGGCCGTGGAAGACGCGATGACAGAAGAAGATTTGACAGAGCAGAGGAAACTGTTGAAGTTAAGCCTGTAGAGGAAAAGCCCGCTAAGCCTCTTCGTGAGATTCCTGAAGAAGAAAAGGCTCAGCTTATCAGCCAGGCAGAAAGCTTCCTTAAAGATGTATTCGCATCAATGAACATAGCTGTAAATATCAGCTCCAGCTTTGGCGAGGATAATACACTTAACGTTGATCTTTCCGGTGAAGAGATGGGAATACTTATCGGTAAGAGAGGACAGACACTTGATTCACTTCAGTATCTTGCATCACTGGTTATCAACAAAGGTACTGAGGAATATGTACGTATCAAGATAGATACAGAGAATTACCGTTCAAGAAGAAAAGAAACTCTTGAGAAGCTTGCAAGAAATATTGCATTCAAGGTAAAGAGAAGCCGCAGACCTGTGGCACTTGAGCCCATGAATCCTTATGAAAGAAGGATCATCCATTCAGCTCTTCAGAGTGACCGTTATGTAACAACCCATTCAGAGGGAGAAGAGCCTTACCGTAAGGTTGTGGTAACACTGAAGAATTACAGATAATATTAAATCAGCTGTTAATATCTGAATCCCCGCGTTTTGGTACGCGGGGATTTTTTTGTTCTTTTTACATTTGTGCGTATATGATACAATAAAACAGTGTCTTCCTGAGCAGTCTATTGTTATCCTGAGGAGCGAAGCGACGAAGGATCTTATTTTAGAAGAGGTCATAAAATGCTAAACGATACGATCGCA
Organism: uncultured Lachnospiraceae bacterium; assembly: GCA_947169935.1. GTDB lineage: Bacteria > Bacillota > Clostridia > Lachnospirales > Lachnospiraceae > NK4A136. Next base: position 10,631 of record CAMVRS010000032.1, on the reverse strand, counting down.
GCCATAGCAACAGGTATCACAAATGCCGGTATAGGTATAATAAGGATAAGCGGTGATAATGCTATAGCTGTTATAGAAAATATATATAAAACCATAAAAGGAAAAAAGCCTTCTGAACTTGAGAGTCATCATCTTTATCTTGGAAATATTTTTGATAAAGATGAAATCCTGGATGAGGTTCTGTTATCAGTTATGAAAGCACCTCACAGTTATACAGGAGAAGATATTGTAGAGATCAATTGTCATGGGGGTATTTTTGTCTGTAAAAAGATATTAAAACTTGTGCTGGATAACGGAGCTAGACTTGCTGAACCGGGAGAATTTACAAAACGTGCGTTTTTAAACGGACGCATGGATCTGAGCCGTGCTGAAGCAGTTATGGATCTTATAAGTGCAGAAAATGAATTTGCAGCTAAAAATTCAATATCCCAGCTTAAAGGTTCCGTTTATGAAACAATAGTAGATTTACGTGAAAAGATCCTGCATGAACTGGCATTCATAGAAGCGGCTCTTGATGATCCCGAACATTATGATCTGAGTCAGTATTCACCTGAACTTTTGGATAAGATTAATTCTTATATAAATAGTATTGATAAGATCCTGGCTGTATCTGAAAGCGGCAGCATCATGAAGAACGGGATAAGAACAGCTATTTTAGGAAAACCTAATGCCGGAAAATCTTCTATATTAAATATGCTTTCCGGTTATGAAAGAGCTATTGTTACTGATATAGCCGGAACTACCAGAGATACAATAGAAGAAAGTGTAAGGATAGGTGATTATCAGTTAAACCTTATTGATACAGCCGGAATAAGAGATACGGAAGATATAGTAGAAAAAATCGGTGTGGATAAAGCTATCGAAAAAGCTTTAGAAGCGGATCTGATATTATTTGTTGCAGATAGTTCGGTTAAATTAGATCAAAATGACAGACAAATAATATCTTTAATTAAGAATTGTAAGACAATTGTATTATATAATAAAACCGACCTTGATCAAAAATGCAGCATAGATGAAATTCTGCAATTATTTGAAAAAAATATTCCTTATACAGAGTTTTCCACAAAAAGTGGAAAAGGTTTGGAAAATTTTGTTGATAAACTGTCAGAAACCTTTAATTTACAGGCTTTTCAGCTTAATGAAGAATTGGTTATAACTAGTGTCAGACAGCAGGAAGAGCTGAAAAAATGCCGCGAAAGCCTGCTTTTGGTTATGGATGGGATCAATAATTTTATGCCTGAAGATGTACTTGCTGTTGATATTATGGATGCTTATAAACATCTTGGTTATATCATTGGTGATGAAGTTGAAGATGACCTTGTTAATAAGATTTTCTCAGAGTTTTGTATGGGTAAATGATCCACATGTTTCACGTGAAACATGTGGGTTACATAATTTTGTAACCACTAAATGTAGAAGACGATAATTTTTTAGCCGTCATAATCTTGTAAATAGCAAAAATTGTTTCACGTGGAACTAATCGAAAAATCAAGAAAATAGTATGAATGTAAAATTGATAAAATTAACAAAAGAATATGAAAAGCAATTAGGTGAAATGATCGATGAATGGAAGGCAGATATCATTGCAAACAAAACAAATCATTCACCCTGGGTCATATTTAAGAATGATCATCACGACTTTGATAGTTATCTGAAAAATCTGGAAACTAAAGAAGAAACAGATACATGGGTACCTGATTCAGTATTCTTTCTTCTTGATATCGATAGAAATATTCTTTTAGGAGCAGTGAATATCCGTCATTGGCTTAAAGGTGAATTATTGAGAACCGGCGGACATATAGGTGATGGTATAAGACCAAGTGAAAGAAAAAAAGGTTATGCTACAGAAATGATCCGTTTGGCATTGATCGAATGTAAGAAGCTTGGTATTGATAGAGTATTAATGGTATGCGAAAGGAATAATATCGGTTCTGCCAGATCTATAATAAAAAACGGTAGAATATTGGAAAATGAGATTACTAATCCTGATGGATCTGTAGAACAGCGATATTGGATAGAAATAAAATGAATGAGTATGGAACAATAATAGGAGGGGCCGATGGACCTACAGCAGTTTTTCTTGCCGGAGAATTATTAGGGATCCGCTGGCTTAATATATTAGGTTTGATCATTATTGTACTGATAATGATCCCAAATGTCATCTATGCTGTTAAGTATAAAGATCAGCAAAACAAATGTGATAATCAGTTCATGAATATTCTTGAACAGATAGGCCGGTACGGATGTATAGTTCTGATGATATTAAACATAAGCATAAATGAACCCGGTTTTAGATCCATAGAAATGTTTCTTACCTACCTGATTGGAAATGCGGTACTGATCATTTCTTACCTGATAGTCTGGGTAATGTATTTTAAGAAGCCAAAGTTCGGAAAACAGATCGCATTAGCTATGATACCTACGGTGATTTTCCTGTTAAGCGGTATTACGATGATGCACTGGCTGCTGATCATATTTGGAATAATATTTGGTATCGGACATATATATGTAACCAGCAAAAACCGGTGCGAAGAATGATATAAGCGATCCGGAAATCTTTAAGGAGTAGACCGATGGAAGTAGTTGTAATGCGGCATGGAGAAAGAGATTACGAACCCTGTCATTGATCACAGAAATCCAATACCCTGTCATAAAAATCTTTTGCTTCCTCAAAAGTTCCATGTCCAAGTCCTTTATATATATAGGTGCTGCTGTTGGAAATAGATCTTGATAATTCATCCGGTGCATCATTGCCGACGGTATTATCATCATCACCTGCGATGATCAGAGTAGGGCAGCTTATCTTAGGAAGATCATTTCTTGCATCAAAGTTAAGTATTGCTTCGGCATTCCTAAAGAATCTCTCATAGCTATACGGTTTGGTAAACATAGCCATCAGGGGAAAGATCTTCCTGTTCTTATCAAGATATTTTTTTGAATACATTTTCTCTGCGCTGTCTGTCATCAATGAAAGATGATCATCATTACGTGCCATTTCTATCCAGGAACTTACGGCATTCTTGACGATATTATTTGCATAAGGAGCGGTTACCGCCAGGATAAGTTTATCAACTACTTCCGGATGATCGATAGCAATATACTGTGAGATCATTCCGCCCTGGGAGACTCCAAGTACGCAGGTCTTTTTTATGCCAAGAGCAGTCAGGACTTTAACCTGGTCATCAGCCATCTGTCTTATGGTATAACCGGCAGGCATTTTGTTTTTTCTGCTGAACATAAATACGGTATAGTCTTTTAAAAACTTTTTATATGGCGCGGAGAGTATAAAGGCCTTACCTTTTACAGTTGCCAGTCCGTCTGTAAGTCCCGGGAGGACGATAAGATTTTTCGGACCGGAGCCGAAAGAAACATAGTACATATCAGTATCACCTATATCAACGCAGCCATTAACTTTTTTACTCATTTGTTCATGTCTCCTTTCAGCATAAGGATCACGGAATCAGCCATAAGTGAAAACATTTTCTTCGGATCATATTTATTCATCGGATCAGCTGAATCATAGCATTCGGAAAAAACATATGAATTCTCAACTCCACCGTAATAAACTATGATAAACTGGAGGATATTGCTTATGGGTTTTGCAGGATCAAGTTTTCCGTCATTGACAGTTTTGATCAAAAATTCATTTAGAGAAGTAATGACATATAACAGCGGACTGAGATTATCATCTCCCAAACGTTCGGCAATTCTTTTTGCTCTTTCCGGTTCACTTACGGCAAATACATTGCTGTAAAGAGAGATCTTGAGTACATCGATTCCGGTTTTTATCATATTATCTGCCAGCAGGTCACATAAGCTGCGGATCGCTGACTCCCATTCATCAGTTCCGTATTCATTAAAAATCTTATTAACATCATCAACAAAAGAATTGCTTTTGTTGATCCTGATCAGCAGGTCGCGTATCACTTCATCCAGATCTTTATAATATTTATAAATGACGCCATGGGAGAATCCGGTTTCCGTGATCACATCATTCATGGTAACGGAAGTAATGGGTTTCCTGGCACAGACCCTGTATGCAGCATCCAGGATCTCTTTTCGTTTGTTTTCATAATACTCTTCATTAACGCGTGGCATAAACAGCTCCTTAAAATATAAATGACATAGTGTCATTTTAAATCCTTTTTGAGCACTTGTCAATATTTTTGTTTTGCTTTAATAGACAGCGCATATATGGTAAAATTATAAGATCGGCAATAATAGCCTGTGGAAAAAGGAGATATTTAAGGAAAATGACATATGGCGGAAATGGGTATATCGGAGAATCCTAAACAGGAAAAAGGGAAGGTCATTATTACAATTGTTTTATTGACAATATACCTGTTTGCTCTGATATGGATAATCCTTTTTAAGATGTCGATGTTTAATGAGATATTCAGACCGGACCGGATCCGCAGCATAAATCTGATCCCCTTTCATTATGATGTGGAAAATAATTATCATATGTCGGAGTTGGTGGTGAATATGATCATCTTTGCTCCTCTTGGGATCTATCTGAAGATGCTGAAAACCGGAAGCATCAAAGCGATACTCTGCGGGCTTGGGATCAGCCTTATATTTGAAACCCTGCAATTCATATTTGGAATAGGTGCTTCGGATATAACGGACGTGATAACAAATACTGCAGGCACAGCAGCCGGCGCAGGCTTTTATAGCATATTAAATCTGTGTTTAAAAAACACGGAAAAGACTGACGGATTATTAAGGATACCGGCAGCAATATGTACGGTTATTATGCTGCTGATGTTTGCGATACTTTTGAAATGAGGACGCGGGAATAGAGGGAGAAACGAAATGCCATATAACATCTTTAATGTTCAAAAGGTAGAAGGAAACCTTAAGCAGAGGCTTAATGATTTTCTGTTTTCTTTTGGTCCTGCGATAAGTAATGGTACAGGTATCACCTTTGCTGATAATGATATCAATTATGCTATTAAACAGCAGAATGAAAGAATAAAAGAAAAAGGTCTGGATATCCGGTTTGAGACCTACGAAAGAGGAGTACTGACTGACGTATATGCCGGCGGGTACTGGGCAGATGAACATTACGAAAATACTGTCTGCTTCAGGGACTGCGGTATAAAAAGAACAGTAACCAAAAACGGGAACATTTTATACAGTGATGATAATAAGAGTGTTTTTTATGAAACACTTACGGATGTACCGGCAGGGATGCAGCCGGTTAATGACAGTTATTGCTGTCCCAGCTGCGGTGCCATAACAACGATAGGAGAACTTGTTAACGGCTGTCCTTATTGCGGAACTCATTATAAGATGGATGATCTGTTTCCAAAGATCACGGGTTTTTATTATATTGATGATTACAGCCGCAGCGAAGCAGAATTAAAACCCAGGATGATGAAATGCATCATCGGATCTATTGCTGTATTTGTTTTAAGTGCTTTGATAGGCAGTTTCTTTAACGGTACATTTTCAAACGGACATAATATAGGCGGCAGTATCATGACAACGATTGTTTCGATGGTAGTTGCCGGATTAATGGGAGCTTTCCTGGGGTATATGCTGTTTTCCCTGAGCCTTATAGGAAGCCTGATCAGAAGCGGTGTTAAGACCGGCGATAAACTGGGAACAGTGGGCTCACGAAAAAAATTCGAAAGAAAGATGAAATCCGTAAGCCCTGAGTTTTCTTTTGAGTATTTTACAAGTAAAGCCGTATCCCTGATAAAGACCGCTGTGTTTTCAAAAGACGAACAGGAGCTGGTTTATTACAAAGGCGAAAAGCTGGATCCTGTGTTCAAAGATATCATAGATCTTAACTATGGCGGCGCACTGGGAGTTGTTGAGTTCAAAGAACAGGACGGGATCATAACGGTAGTTACCGATGCATTCTTTGATGTCCTTTATGTTGAGGAAGATAAAATATCATATAAGCACCGGGTATTCAGAACAACATTTACAAGACGTACCGATGTTCCCATCAACTATAATTTTTCGATCACTAAGATACAGTGTCCTACCTGTGCTGCAAGTTTTGATGCAACAAGGACCAAGACCTGTCCCCATTGCGGGAATGTATATGATATCGCCGATTCAAGCGACTGGGCTATCACGGAAATGAGTGTCAAGAAAGGACACTGGTGAAGACACGGGAACGGTCCCTTTATCCTCATGGAGGAGATCATGGAAAACAGATCATTATATATACTTGCCGGTTATGATGACAAAACGGAAGAGATATTATCAGGGATCCAGAAGAAACTGTATGATCTGGGATATTCCGGAGTGCAGACAAAAGATATCCCCATGCATTTTACCCTTGGATCATTTGATACTTCCATGGAAGATGAATTAAAAGCGCGCTTAGAGCAGATAGCAGAAACGCATAAAGCATTTGACGTTATGTTTAATCATATCGGTTTATTCCGCCTGCCGGAGAATGATGTTCTGTTTGCTGCGCCGGAGATCAATAAGGAAATGCTGTCGATCAGGGATAACTTTCTGGATAACAAAGATATCTTTCCCTGGTCGGCGCATACAACTTTTTTGATAGATAAAGCAGATGTGATACATGAAGCTACCTCTGTGGTCATGAATGAATTCAAAGCATTTGAAGGAAAGGTCTCCAGGATATATCTGTATGAGTTCTTTCCGGCAAGGCATATTATGACGGTGGAACTTAAATGATGACAAAAGGAGCGTCCCAATGTCCTCCGCGTGTCATCCTGAGGAGCATAGCGACGAAGGATCTTAGTTAGAAGGGTTTTAAAATGATTGAGATAGAAAACTATATAAACGAATTCCTTAATGAAGCAAAATCCGTATACGGCGGCCGCCTTTTATATGTGGGCCTGCAGGGCAGTTATCTGCGCGGTGAGGCACATGAAAACAGCGATATAGATATCATGGTGGTTATCGACGGTTTCTGTGTCAGGGATATGGACCTTTATAAGGAGATCCTTGAAAAGATCGGTAATAGTGATAAGGCATGCGGTTTTATCTGCGGCAGGGATGAGATAACAGGCTGGACTCCGCTGGAGACTTTCCAGCTTCTGCAGACAACAAAGGACCTTTACGGAAATTTATCAGAACTGTTACCTGCAGCAGACAGGCGGGATGAGATCACATATGTTAAGACAAGCCTGGGTAATATGTATCATGAATTCTGTCATAGATATATACATGCGGACAGGGCAAAGAGCATACAGAAATTCCGCGGGACCTGCAAGGCGTTTTTCTTCCTGATCCAGAATCTGCATTATCTGGAGAGCGGAAAGTTTATAAAGACAAAAAGGGAATTGAAAGAAGCGGTAAGTGAAGAAGACCGGAATATACTTATGATGGCGGAGCTTCCGGATGATTATGATTTTGATAAAAAGTTTACTGCCGTTATCGACTGGTGCAGGAAAGCCTTCTGCCGCCTGAATGAAATGTGAGGACAGAAGGACCGTCCCCGTGTCCTCAGAAAGGATATGATGAAAAAAGAAATACCGTGGAAAACGGCGTTACATATATTTATAATAGCAAGCTTTGTGATCTATGTTTTGGCACTTTTCTATTTTACGATAGGCAAGAGTGCTCCGGTCATAATAAACGGTGAGAAACAGAGAGCGAACCTGATACCTTTTCGCACTATCGGAAATTACGTCAAGATGATAGCAATAGGACACAGCATAACAGGCGTTGCAATAATAAATCTTGCAGGTAATCTGTTACTGCTCATGCCAATGGCGGTTTATCTGCCGTATCTGATCAAAGCTCTTCGCGGATTTTGGAAAGATATACTGGCAGTGTTTGTCATCGATCTGCTGATAGAGATCATTGAATATATAACGGCCAGGGGATCCTTTGATGTAGATGATATTATCCTGAATATGCTTGGTGCAGTTATAGGATACGGGCTCTGGAAACTGAAACCTGTGCAGAAACTTGTGGCTGTGATACAGGAAGATAATAATGATAATACAGCAGATGCTGAAAGGATAAATAATGAGTGAAGAAAAAAAGCAATACGATTGCTGCATAGCGGTAGAAGATTACTGGTTCCGCTATAGGACAGGAGCGATCATCATAAAAGACGGAAAGATGCTTTTCGTTAAGTCCATGTTTGGCGGTTACTATTATATGATAGGCGGAGGAGTGCATCTTGGTGAGCATTCCAAAAGCTGCATAGAAAGAGAAGTTTTTGAAGAGACAGGAGTAAAGTGCAGTGCAGAACGTCTTGCCATCACCTGTGAAAATTTCTTTTACGGTAAAGACGGAAACATAGATGGTAAAGAATGTCATGTGCTGGAATACTATTATCTGATGAAAGCACCGGAAGATGCGGTATTCAGCAGCCAGACAGATGAAGCGGAGGAGCTGGCATGGATACCGTTATCAGAGCTTGATAAGTATGATATCCGCCCGTCATTTCTCAAAGAGAAGATACCTGAAGTAATAAAGAGCGGAACACTGATCCATGTGATAAGTGAGGAAAGGGAAAAAAAAGAAAACAGGAAGAAAGCATAATGGAAATAGTTTATAAAAAACTTACGGAAAAGGAACTGGATACTTTTATCAATATGCGCATAACACAGCTTACCGAAGAATACACATCGGAAGGCAGAACCGTTCCTGAAGGCGTGGATCTTAAATCTGCTTTGGAAGGATTCTATCATAAGCATATGGCTGACGGATCTTTTGTTTCCTGGCTTGCAATGGATGGGGAGAAGATCGTGGGTACCAGCGGTATGTCCTTTGTTGAAAGACCGCCGTACTTTACCTGTCCTACCGGGAAGCTGGGGCTGCTTTCCAGTATGTATACCGATCCGGAATACAGAAGGATGGGGATAGCAAAAGAACTCCTCCACAGAGTGGTGGAGGAAGCCAGGGCAAACGGCTGTGGTGCAGTGCACATCACTGCATCAGATATGGGAGTAAAACTGTATACAGCATATGGTTTTAAACATAACGGAAATTTCATGCAGTATAATTTATAGAAAGATATATAAGGAGATAAAGCTATGTATTACGAAAACGTATTGGATCTGATAGGAAACACACCGCTGATAAGTCTGGAGCAGACTACCGGTCTGAATATTTTTGCAAAGGCGGAATTCTTAAATCCCGGCGGAAGCATCAAAGACAGGATCGCCCTTAACATGATAGAACAGGCGGAAAAAGACGGCCGCTTAAAACCCGGCATGACCATAATCGAACCTACTTCAGGAAATACAGGCATAGGCCTTGCATTATGCGGAGTAAGAAAAGGATACCACGTGATCATCGTTATGCCTGAAAATATGAGTGAAGAAAGAAAAAAGATCATCCGTGCATTGGGCGCAGAACTGGTGCTGACGGATCCGAAACTCAGCATCGGAGGATCTGTAGACAAAGCGCTGGAGATAGCAAAAAGTTCTGATGAATACTTTGTTCCCCAGCAGTTCCAGAATCCCGCAAATCCGCAGATGCATTACCGCACAACGGCAGTGGAACTGGTGGAGCAGCTAGGAAAGAAGATAGATATCTATGTTTCCGGAATAGGCAGCGGCGGAACCCTGCAGGGCGTTGCACAGTATCTTCTGGAAAGAAACCCCGAATGCAAGATAGTTGCTGTTGAGCCTAAAAACGTTTCCGCTCTGCTGGGAGACGAACCCGGACTGCATCAGATACAGGGTATAGGAGACGGATTTATTCCGGATATACTTGATACTTCCATCATTACGGATATCGTAGAGGTTACGGACGACGACGCTATCAACACTGCGCGTGAACTGGCTAAAGTCCAGGGCCTGCTGGTAGGAACTTCTTCCGGAGCAAATGTATGGGCGGCAAAACAGATGGCAGAAAAATACGGTAAGGATAAAGTTATCGCTACAATACTTGCGGACCGTGCGGAAAGATATTTCAGTACCGCATTGATCTGATGATCATAAAACGATCAAAAAATAAAAAGGGAGGTGTCTATGAAACTGTATGATATTTCACAGGAAGTATTCGGATGTAAGGTTTTTCCCGGCGATCCCAGCCCCACGAAAGAGACCATGATGAGTATAAGCGCCGGTGAAATATGCAATCTTACAGCTTTCCGCATGTGTGCGCATAACGGTACACATGTAGATGCACCTTATCATTTTATTGATGAAGGCAAGACCATAGATAAAGTGGATCTTGAAAAGTTTATCGGATATGCATATGTTGCGGAACATGAAGGCGATGTATCGGCAGAAGATGCGGAAAAGATAATTAAGTCCGCAAAGGAACTGGATCCTTTATCCGCAGAAAGAATTCTGATAAAAGGCAAGGCTACGGTCACAAAAGAAGCAGCGGAAGTATTTGCGCGTGAAAAAATAAAACTCTTCGGAAACGAATCCCAGACCGTAGGACCGGAGGATGCACCGATGGAAGTACATCTGATAATGCTGGGTGCAGAGATAGTACTGCTTGAAGGTATAAGACTTGCAGCAGTTCCGGAAGGTGTTTATATACTGAATGCCGCACCGATAAATCTGGGAGGCTCTGATGGCGCACCCTGCAGGGCCACACTTATGAAATTATAAAAGAAAGCGTAGAACAAATGGATTTAAAAGCTTTGATGATCTTTTAAAGATGCCTGTAATAAAGGATTTTATAGAAACCGAAACCGCAAGGCAGAAGGAGATAGCAGATAC
>CAMVRS010000031.1 GCA_947169935.1 uncultured Lachnospiraceae bacterium | reverse complement strand
CATAGGAGGTATGGTATAAGTTGCGATACCACCGCCGGGATTGATGAGTTTTACTTTGGTGCCCTCTTCAAGAAAAATATGTTCAATGCCTTCTTCCTGCAGATACATGGTGTCGGTATGCATGTTATAGACTTTTATATCATTGCCGGTCATTGCGGATATAAGGCGGTTCTGTTCCTCAAAAGGATTGCCGGCCTCCGGTTCGTAGGAGGATAAGGCATTATCAACTGTAAAGGCAAGAGGCAGGCAGTACTCATTTTTGCTGACAATACATTCCTTACGGTTCTTTGCAAGATAAAATCCGCATTCCACTGAGTATTGCTGTGACAGTATCATTCGCATCAAGGGCGTGGAGCCATAATCAAAAACGCAGAAAATTGATGAAGCATAACCGTTGCACTGTAAAAAGTGACGGATATTTCCGTTTTCTATAGATGAAAACCAACCGAGACCATTGTAGTCGTAAAGCAGAGGAAGGGAACTGTTGGGGCTGTTCAGATAATGGATGCGGTAAAATGAGGAGCCGGCGGCATCTTCGCGGATCGCATTGAGTGCGTAGTTGGCGTTTTCGGGCCAGAGTTCTTCGTAATCCCGTGCAAGACAGCCTTCCTTTGTTTTGCTGAGTATACTGAAATTGTGTACGAGAAGCTCTGCACAGATAAGACAGAAAAAGAGCGTACGGTATTTCTTTTTATCCAACTCATTGGACAGAAGAAAGGCGTAAAGAACGATAAAGCCGACGATTGGAAGGCCTGCTGTATAGCTTGTGCTCACGAGCAGTTTGTGCACGAAAAGCTTCTGCAAGAAGCAAAGAAGAAAATACAGTGCAGAGAGTACACCTGCGCTGATCCATATGAAACGTTTTGAAGGCTTAAGTTCCTTAAGGTGAAGAAAGGTCCACACGGCTATCAGCAGGAGCCAGAGGCTGACACCCCAGGAAAAACGGTAATCGTAGCCATTGGGAGCATCAAAGGCATGCATAAGTCTGTACAGCGGATCGATAAAGCAGGCTGCGAAGAAGAATATTAAAGGAAGGCCTGCATATAGTTTCCGGCGGCGGTCCACTTCTTTTGAAACAAAAAATATAAGGACCAGCATCAGTACTGGAAGGCCGGCGTACATCTGGGGAAAAGTATTAAAGGTTCCCTGTGTCTGTCCGGGATAAAAACCGGAAAGGAATTCCCAGGGCGATAGAATGTGCAGGTTAAATCGTGTTGTATCCGGAGTACGATAGCGGAAGAGTTCTACCGCTGCAGGCAGGATAACGGGAGCTGACAGTAGTGCGGCGATGAATACAGAGAGTATGTATTTAAAGATATATTCCTTTGGAGAACAGTTTTGACTGTGGCAGTAATGGAGGAGGCAGGCAATGAACATAACAAACGAAACCATGCCTGCTATATAGCCACAATAGAACTGCATGGCAAAAAGCAATGAGTAACAGATGCACAGCGGCAGCCAGTTTTTTCTGTATAGGAAGAAATGCATGCACATGATAAGCATGGGCATAAAATAGAGCATATCCATGAAATCATATATAACAAAGAAGTTGATGAAGAATCCACAGAAGGCATAACATAAGGAAAAGATCACTGCGTGGGCAGGAGTGGTTTTGAGGCATTTCTGCAGCATGAACGAAGTGACAAATGCCGTAAATGCGAATTTGCCGGTTATGACTGCAAGCGTTGCAATCTCTGCATTGTCTATCATTAGATAGAAGAGATTAAAAGGACTGAGGGCATAAAAAGCGTACTCTGCTGCCATTGGCATGCCCAGTCCGAAGGAAAAAGAATAGAGCAGGCTTTTGCCACTAAAAAGGCGATGGACAAAACTGCTTCCGAATTCCATTAGCTGGTCACGGGCATCGCCCATAAGAAAGCTTCTAGCACATCCCGGGCCTATCCCACTCAGGCGGCATACCAGAAGAAATACCGCGCAGGCACAGACGGCTGCCAGAGCCGAAAAAAGTAAAGTTTCTTTATTTGATGAGATTTTTTTATCCATGGAAATGAGTATATATTATCCGCGCCCAAAGAGCAAGCGGGCATTGGACCATACCTCATATAGGGGTGGGACCGGAAGATCCTGCTGTATATGGTCGTTTGGGTTATTAGTTCATTACCTAAAGCTTTCATTTCGTGCGTAAGGCATTTAATTATTCAGCATACCCTGTTATAATACGCTCAACAGTAGTCGGATCGGCTCTGCAGCGCCTTTTGCGGCTACACAGAACATTGATATCAATATAATAAAAATATACCCATGATTTTGGGCATTTTGCTGTATTTCTTGAAATTGACGTAAAAGGCATTGTTTGGTATAATCTTACCGGGTGAAAGCATATTTCTTTTTTATTGCAATTTGTACGGGTTTTTTTACTGCGAACGCCGTTGGACGCTATGCAGTCTACAAAGCGGCGCTCGGACCTGAGGAAGAGCTTGATAAAAAACTCTCTAAGCTTGGAACGCTTGACGGTATGGCTTTTTGCAGGTCGGAGGGAAAAGCAGTATGGTTTGTCCGGGGACTTGCCATAATTTTATGGGTATTGACGGCTTGTATCTATGGCGAAGGATGGCTGTTTCTGCTGTATAGCCTGTGCATTACATTATTGCTTGGTTTATCCTACGTTGATATAAAGATAAATGAGCTGCCTCCGTTACTTAACGCTATGATAGCTGTTCTCGGCGCTATAAGGGTTTCGATGGATCTGGAACACTGGTATACTTACCTTATAGGTGCTGTGGCGGTCAGCGGGCTTTTCCTTTTGATCGGGATCCTGAGCAAAGGACAGGCGATGGGCGGAGGAGATGTAAAGCTGATGGCTGCGCTGGGATTGTTACTTGGCTGGCAGAAGATCCTGCTGGTGCTGTTGATCGGTGCGGTATCGGGAACATTGATACACGGATTAAGGATGCTGGTAAAGAAAGACGGACACACACTTGCGTTTGGTCCGTATCTGGCAGCAGGAGCTGTAGTCGCGATGCTCTGGGGAGATCAGCTGATCACGCTCTATCTGGGAGCGGTACTTAAGAAGTGACACAGCAGTCAAAATGCATATCACGGCCATCGGCCGTTGCTATGATACAGGCTTATAAAAGCCGTATATAACTATATGAAAGGGGAGCGGCAAGGATGGCCAACAAGGCATTGACAATCTACATTTCGGCAGACGTTATACGAATCGCCGAGATGCAGAAGAACAACAACAAGGCTGTGGTGCTCAGCAATGCGGCAGAGATCACGACCCCGTCAGGGGCATTCAATGACGGTTACATCATCGATGTAACATCCATTGCAGAAGCCATCAGAACGGCAATCTTCGGCAGAGGCTTCACGGCGAAGGAAGTTATCTTCACCATAGCAAGTAAGAAGATAGCCAGCAAGGAAGTAGACATCACCTACTTCAAGAACACAAAGAAACTGGGGCAGGTGCTCCAGGCAAATTCCGGGGAATACTTCCCTATGAGCGGTTCGGGAGACTATCTGTTCGCGTACTCGATCCTTGAAGATTACATGAGTGAGGAAGGGCGCAAGTACAGAGTATCCGCCGTTGCAGCTCCCATGGATCTGGTTCGCGGTTATTACGAGATAGCCGAAGAACTCAAGCTTAATGTAAGGAGCATCGATTATTTCGGTAACTCCGTTATCCAGCTTCTTTCCCTGCAGATGCAGGAAGGACGTACCGATCTGGTTCTCCAGATAGAAAAGGATGCGACATACGTAAACGTTATGCGTGGTCATGTCCTGGTGCTCCAGAGAAGCGTTAACTATGGTAAGACGGCAGTTATCAATGCCCTCATGGATGTCAAGAAGATATCCGAAAAGGATGCAAAGACACTGCTTTCAAATGAAGCGTTGCTGGATCAGCATGTTACTGCTGATGAGTATGCCCAGACCGTATCCTACCTTGTAAACGGTATCGGACGTGCGGTTGAATATCACAGGACCAAGAACCCCGGCGAACTTCTGCAGGGTATCAAGATTTTCGGTGAAGGTTCTGCGATAGCAGGTATCGAGAAGATCCTACAGCGTGAGCTGGGTGCTCCCGTGGAGCATTTCGAGACTCTGGCAGGCGTTTCCATAAAGGGACAGGCTGCTCTTACAGCAGAAGAAGTCCTCAGATATCTGCCCAATATCGGTGCTGTTATCGATCCCATGAACCTGAATATAGGTGCGGGACAGAAGTCATCACTGATCGAATCATCCGACCTGATCAAATATTTAAAGTATGCATTACTGGTAGCTTTTATCGGAAGTGCGATCTTTACCGGTATTTCGATCTATCAGCATAAGAAGGTTGCGGATGAGAGAGATTACCTTAAGGCGGAGATCGATAAGATCAAAGATATAGAAGATATCAAGCTGGCGTATGAAGAGGCTGAGCGTGAATATAATCAGGTTAAGGCTTTTGAAGACGGAACCCACAATGATAATGAATATATCATCCGCTTCATAGATGACCTCGAGGCACGTCTTCCTGAAGGATCTGCGATCTCCGAGATAGAGTTCGAAGATGGTAACGTGACTTTCACACTTACCAGCGGCTGGCATACAACAACCAAGAATGAGGTTGCTGATGTACTGCTTCAGATAGGCGGACTTGATTATGTATATGATTTCAAGATCCCCAGCATTGAGGATCAGTGGCGTTACATTATGATAATCGGTTATGACGAGGAGACCGGCGAGCCTATCTACTGGACCGAGGATTACACCGGTAAAAAGGACGAGGAAGAGGAAGAGGAAGAAAGAACTGATCTGATAGATGCCGACGATCTTGAGGATGTTGATGAGAAGAGAATTCCCCAGTTCCCTCAGGAATATGTAGAGTATGAAGTCGGTATGGAAGTTATAGATGGTATTACGTCTATTGAACTTGTGCTGCAGAGACAGGTTGTATACGAAGCTACCTGCCATATAGGCAGACCCGTGGTAGTCGTGACAGAAGAGGAGGCTCCTCTTGAATCACCCGATGCTGAATCGACCGATGGTGCAGACTCAGAAGGAGGTGATATGTAATGTTAGGATTATCAGATAGAGACTCGAAGATCATACTTTTATTATTGATCGTCGCGGTTGTTGTACTTCCCTATGTGCTTTATACTAAGAATCTACGTGCCGATACGGAAATGATAAAGGGCGAAAACATCGAGCTGCAGGCAAGACTTGAAGAGCTGCAGGAAATGAACAAGAACAGGGATTTCTACATTGCAGAGACACAGCGTATGCAGAAGGAAAGAGACGAGCTGATCGCATCTTTCCCCGCAGAGATAGGCCAGGAAAATTACACCATGTTCCTTCAGTATCTTGAAGTAAATTCTATACTTAAGGCTGAGGAAAACGCTCTGGCAATGGAAGAAGATGAAGATGATGAGACACCAGCCTTTGGTTATAAGGGGTTAGAGGGAAATACCACTTTCCTTATCGGATCCGTAGGATACAATGACAATGATTATATCCAGATCGGTGAAGATGACAGCACACTGATGGGTGTCATAAACGATTCGACTCTGGCGTTCAAGTGCTATTATGATGGTTTCAGATATATGCTGGATTATATACTTAACTATGATGATCCCATGATCTATAAGAAACTGAAGGTTGAGTACGATATGGATACCGGCGAGCTTGAAGGCGAGATGATGGTTGAGCAGTGGGCTATCGCAGGCAACGGCAGAACGCTTGATCCTGTACCCGTATGGGAGGATATAGACGAACTTGATATGCGTGGTATTGAGGATACCCATCTGTTCGGACCTCTCAGCCCCGACGCACTGTATAAACATCAGCTGTTTGAGCTCTACTTAGAGGAACTTGCTGAAGAGGCAGAAGAAGAAGAGGAAGAAGGCGAAGGCGCAGTTATTGAATAAGCCTTTAAGCTGATAAGAACATGTTTTATCCCTCCCCCTTATTCAGGGGGGAGGGACTTGTTGCAAAACTAAGGAGGGACGCATGAAGAAAAAAAGAAAAGGACTGTTTAAGTGGTTCAGAAAGGGATCGGCCGGTGTTACTGTATTTGAAGTAATGATAGCACTGGCGTTGTTTGCGGTTATTATTACACCGGTTATGCGTTCCTTTGTTACGGCTATCAAAGTTAATAAGAGGAGCCGTGATGTAATGATCGCAACGGATGTTGCTGATGCCATCATGGAAGGCATCAAGGGCAAGACCTATGAGGAAGTGGTCAAGGCTCTTTGTTCTGCGCCCACAGGATTTACAACTTCTGTGGATGATAAAGACGGAAGCGCAAAACTTGCACTTTCCAGTATCAATAACAACTGGTATAACCAGGGACATGTGGGCGGCATGGATTCGTCCAAGAAGATATTGAAAAAAGGCGGGGCTGCGATGACCCTCGGTGATTACAGCGGAGACTATGAATGTACATACAGGAATCTGACTTCCAATAACTGTCATCCCCGTACTTCAGATGAAATCGATGATCAGATGATGGCTAAGAAGGCTATAGCCGAGATCCGCACATATTTTGACCCCACACTTACTTACGAAGAATATACGGCAACGAATGACGATAAATTATTATATTTTGGTTTTAACAATGTATCAGACGCATATCTGCAGTACGATGACCCGGATAACATCAGTGGAAAGGGCATACCCAAGATGTGTTACATGCTATACAGCCGTATAGAGAAGGATAATCGTTTCTTTGATGCGACTGTTACTTTTATACCCAGATCACATACAGCAAATGACAGTAATCCCGTAATGAGAAAAGATGTGGGTGGCGGCGTTTATGAGGATTCGGATTCTTATTTCACTTACGAGGTGACTGTAAAGGTTTACGAGTATCATTACGATCCTTTTACCAATGTCTGGGTAGGACGTTTCGCAGCAGATGGCAGCGATACTTTTGACGGAGCACCCATTGCTGAACTTCACACCGGTATATTTAATAAGAGCTTAAATAAGTAAAAGCAGCGAAAAAGGAGGAGAAAAGATGAAGAAAATGAAGGGAAACAGGGGAGCTGCACTGGTAGCAGTACTGATCGGGATACTGTTCATAGCGATCCTGGCCAGTTCGCTGCTCTATATGTCAACTCTCAACTACAAGATGAAGGGCATGCGTTCCAGATCAGATGATAACTTTTATTCGGCTGAATACGCTATGGCTGATATGATGGCGCAGGTCAAGCAGATGAGTTATGCATCGGATACACCTAAGACAACCCTTTCCGGTTATCTTAAGGGAGCAGGTAATTCATTTAATGCAGCCAATCTGCAGAAGCTTATCGGTTATTCAACCGGAGGCGGTGCTATACCGGATCTGCCTACAGCTACTGTAAGCTGTATTTATGATGGCTCTGTAGCTTCTTATGAAGAGGGCGCAAATTATATTATGCTTAAAGGTGTTAAGGTTACCACCACGACCGATGATGATTATGAAAGCAGCATAGTTACAGATATCAAGATCACATTCCCTAAGAGTACGGATGCTCCTGCAAAGCTGAACGATTTCAGTCTCCTTTCAGACTCCCCGCTTTCGGTAGTACAGAGTAGTCAGTACTTTGGCGGTGATATCTACTGCAGAAAGAACGGTACACTTGGAGATGGTGGAAATGATGCTTTGAAGATAGGCTCACTTGCAAACGTTGTTATGATGGGGAACTTCTGTTTTATCGATGGAAATCTTACCATAGAGGATGGCGGAACCTGCTATCTGAACGGTACTACCTATGTACGTGGTCAGGTGGTTCTCAATGGAAAGAGCAGTCTGGTTATCGGCGGTGATCTTTATGTCAAGGATGGCTGTATAGGTGCCGGAAATATTAAATGCATAAATGATGATGCTTCAAAGAATCACGGTTCCGGCGGTGTTAAATGGGATAATTATAACAAGTATAATTCAGGCCTTGCAGGTATGCTCGTGGCACCTTACATGCATGTACATAAGAGCAATGCATCTTCTGAAAAGGATATACTTTTTACCCAGTCTGAGTTCCGTAATAAGTGTTCAAATGCAGGTAGAAATTATAGCTCTTCTATAGTAGAGTATTCAGGAGGACCTAATGGAAAAGTAAGAGCGATTTATATGACCAATCAGAGTAACGTTCCGGATGGAGAGAATTATGATAACTGTCTGATCGTTGGCGGCGGCTGCCCGACAATGTTCCAGGGTACAGTTAAGAACAGTACATTTCTTATTGTAGATCAGACAGCACCTCTTGAGATAGCTATTCAGGACGGAGGTTTCTCCTGGGGAACCATGGATGATGAAAGTTACGAGATTGCAAGAAAGCTTTGGGTAAGGGGCGGAGATAATGATGGTCAGTTCTCATTCCCCCTCGAAAATACTTTAACTCTGGACGATCTTGAAGCGATATCCGGTACAACGGATGAGAGCAAGCTTGGCGGTAGGACTCTTGTACAGTTTACAAATGATGCTGACTGCAAGCCGTTCTATTATAACAAGACCTCACCCAGCGAGAATTTTTTCCCGTTCGATAACTTCCTTGATAAGGAGATAGATAAGACACTCCGTGCATTCAAGGGGGCTGCAGGTGGTGATGCAGATGAGAGCGCTCAGCCTACCATAAGGATGTATAACTGGTCAAAGGAATAAAGGAGGCGTCATATGCAGAAACTAAAAAAACAATTAAAGAGCAACAAGGGTATGAGTATCATGGAGCTTCTGCTGGTTATCATGATCTCCCTGTTGATCATCACGCTGCTCCTTATCTCCTACAATGTAGTAAACAATGCCAATGTTACAAAGGCTGCTAAGCGTATGGAGAACGTCTTAAAGACAACCAAGGTTGCGGCGATGGCACGTGGACAGGACGCAGGCGTTGTACAGTTTACTGTGGAGAACGGCAGGGTATTCGCTGTTACTGCTCCCGGTACCGGTGATGAGAAGAAAGAGCTTATATGTAACGCCAATGTAGTACTTTCTGTTGGTACGGGATCTGCACCCGCGATCGGTACGGATTCAGTAGGCGCAACAGTTGCTTTCAATACTAACGGACGTATCCGCACTTCAAAAACTACAGGTGACTACTTCCTTCTTTCAAAGGGAGAAAAAGTATTTAAGATAATAGTACATAAGGCTACAGGTGCTATAGAATGCAGTCTGTATTCACCTGAGGCCGAACCTGCACCTGGCGATTGATGAAACAAAAGTATCTGTTGCATAATAGGAAGGAGGATAGTATGAGAAGTAATAAGGGTTACACCCTGGTAGAGCTGATAGTAGCAATAGGAGTGCTTCTGTTGGTTATGGCAGAGGTCGGCGCGTTGATGATCAACAGCCAGACGCTCTACAAGAATGGTTATTATGAGGTAAATCTGCAGGAAAACTCACAGCAGATAGTTCAGACCGTTCAGGATCTTTTAATGAACGCAAACGTGGATTACAGTCTTAGCACCACGACCTGCACTTCGCCCGCCGGTCATAAGTCAGACGTTATCTCTTTCAAGACAAAGGAAAGAGTAAGATCGGGTGATACCTATACCGGTGCTATGGAGGAAGTGGTCTATAAAATAGGACGCCGAATCGATCTGGTGCCCGGTACTACACCCAGGACCGGTAATGTCGGAGAATATACCGATCTTGTTCTGGTAAGATCCGCCGGTGACGGTGAGACAGTCAGCCTTATAGCTGAAGGCGTACAGTCGATCTATCTTACTAAGAATAACGATATCGAAGTAACTTCCGATGATGATATGTTCAATGTTAAGAATGCGGATGTAGTCAGTATCTCAATGAACATGGTAAATGAGAATTACCGTTATTCCACCTCCGGAGAGGTCTACCTCAGAAACCGTATCGGTACCGGTGGTGATCCCGATAATGAATCGGGCAGCGGTTCAAATGCTGATTGTGATGTTACTGTTTTAAGAATTCATGAGTATGATCTTAAGAAGTTTGTTCCTAAAGAATACACTAAGTTTGTGCTTAAAGATTCATCCATGGGCAGCATCTACGATCTTGAAGAAAACGGTGAGATCAAATGTAACGGCTACATGAACTGCCATTGGGAGCTTGAAAAGGAAGCCGAGATAATAGCTTCCAGTGCTGGTGGCGGTACATATAAGATCCTCGTTAAGACTCCTAAGGTAAATGATGGTGCGCACATGCCCGTTTATTCATGGACAAATACAACTACAGCTAAGGGCGGTATGAATAACGCCATTCCTGTAAACGGTATATGTACCTGTCCGGATTGTGTTGATGACCTTACTATGGATGCTCAGATAACGATTGCGATAGGTAACGGCGCTCAGGATTACATAATAGAAGAGGGCGGATCTCCCAGAAGTGTTGACCTTGCTGTTCTGGCTACAAATGGAGAGCATGGTTTCACGATCAAACGTCATCATGATGATGATGTTGATGAACCCATAGGATCCGGTGTTCCGGCGTGGAACTGCTCTGCTACTATGACAAACGAAGTATTTAACCGTGTTCATGAAGGTGAGCTCCTGAATATCGAGAGTATGTATCTGTCAATATGTCCTATGGAAAAGAATGAGAGCTCAACAGATACACATGATATATGGGAGACGGACGATACTAAGACGTATCAGTATAGAAATCTGCAGTATAAGTACATGCTTTACGGTAAGGGTAATCCCGGGGATCCTTATGCAGTTCCCGGTGTCAGCGGTGGACAGCACTGTATGTATATCCCTCATCCCGGATCAACAGGTGCTAACGTATTTGCAAACTTTACCCTTGGCCGTATTCATGTAGATAATAAGGCAAACGGCTTCAGCGTACGTTCCATAGTTCATTCCGATGCAGGTAAGTATTACTGGGATTACATGGTACAGAATAAGAGCTATATCAGACTTCACATCTGGTGCTCTTATGCAGGTAAAGGCGGAATCCCTGCAGATGATTCCGATTACACATACACTTATGACTGCTACGGCTACTACTTCCCTCAGAATCAGGGAACAGATACTCAGCATGACTTCATCATGGGTCTGATCACTGAGACTCCTTCTCCTACGGATGTAAAGCCGGTTAAGACTTCGGATGATCCTTATCCTTACGAGTATTACGATATGGCTCCTTAAAAAAGATTACACCCCCGCCGGTTCGGCGGGGGTGTTTTTATCCCCAAAATAGTATATCAGGATCCCCGCCATATCGGCGGGGATCTTTCGTCGGGATTTTTTTCTTGCATTTAAAAATCATTTATAGTATATTATCTTGCGTGTGCTGAAAGTTGTACACGCAATTTTATTTAGACTGACAGAGGAACTGATAATGGCAAAGAATCTGGTTATAGTAGAGTCGCCTGCAAAGGTTAAAACTATTAAAAAGTTTCTGGGCAGCAATTATGAAGTCTGCGCCAGCAACGGACATGTCCGGGATCTGCCCAAATCTACACTGGGCGTAGATGTTGAGCATGATTATGAGCCTAAATACATAACTATCCGCGGTAAAGGTGAGGTTCTTGCTAAGCTTCGCAAGGAAGTTAAGAAAGCAGACAGCATCTTTCTGGCAACCGACCCCGATCGTGAAGGTGAAGCGATCAGCTGGCATCTTTTTGAATCGCTTAAACTGGATGAAAAGAAGGTGCACAGGATCTCTTTCAATGAGATAACAAAGAATGCAGTAAAGGAATCGCTTAAGCATCCCAGAGATATAGATATGGATCTGGTAGATGCACAGCAGGCGCGCCGTATTCTTGACAGAATGGTCGGATACCGCATTTCACCACTGCTTTGGGGAAAGATCAAGCGAGGCCTTTCCGCAGGACGCGTTCAGAGTGTGGCGCTTCGCATCATATGTGACCGTGAGGAGGAGATAGCAGCTTTCATCCCAAGGGAATACTGGTCGGTAGAAGCGCAGTTTTCGGCCGGAAACAGTAAAAAGACATTTACTGCTTCTTTTTACAGTGATGAGAACGGGAAGAAGACCATAGACAGCCGTGCAGAGGCAGAGGCCATAGAAGCAAAGCTTAAAGGTGCTGAATTTGAGATAAAGGAAGTAAAGCACGGAGAGCGTACCCGTAAGGCACCTCTTCCGTTTACAACCTCCACACTTCAGCAGGAGGCTTCCAAGACCCTTAACTTCTCTACATTAAAGACCATGCGTACCGCGCAGACTCTTTATGAAGACGGTTATATCTCTTATCTGCGTACGGATTCCACCCGTGTATCGGAGGAAGCGCTTGCATCCTCAAGGGAATACATTATAAGCAATTTTGGAGAAGATTATCATATAGGCGCTGCAGCTGTTAAAAAGGATGATAAGAAGATACAGGATGCTCATGAAGCCATCCGCCCTACGGATATCAGCATGACGCCCGAAAAATTAAAGAGCAAGCTGCCCAGAGAGCAGTACAGACTTTACCAGCTTATCTGGAAGCGTTTTGCTGCCAGCCAGATGTCAGCTGCTGTTTATGATACGCTTTCGCTTAAACTGAGTGCCGGCGGGATGATATTTACCGCATCTGCCAGCGGGATAAAATTTGATGGTTTTATGAAGGTATATACTGATACCGAAGATGATAAGGCGGTGAACAGCTTCCTTCTTAAAGAGTTTGCAGCCATAGATAAGACTCCGGCCATCAGATTCGTTGATATGGAGAAGAAGCAGCACTTTACCCAGCCGCCTGCACATTTTACTGAGGCAAGTCTGGTACGTGCTCTCGAGGAACTGGGGATAGGAAGGCCTTCTACTTATGCGCCCACTATCACAACAATACTTTCAAGGCGCTATATACTTAAAGAGAACAAGAATCTCTTTGTATCCGAACTGGGAGAGATAGTAAATAAGGTAATGAAGGATGAGTTCCCCGCAATAGTGGATGTGAATTTCACAGCTACCATGGAAAGCCTTCTTGATAACATTGGTGAAGGCAAGACCAACTGGCGCACCGTTATCGAGAATTTCTATCCCGATCTGGACGCTGCCGTTAAGAAGGCAGAGGAAGAGATGGCGCACATCGAGATAAAGGATGAAGAGAGTGATGTACAATGCGAGAACTGCGGACGGATGATGGTCATCAAGTACGGACCTCACGGACGTTTCCTTGCCTGCCCTGGATTCCCGGATTGCAAGAATACCAAGCCTTATTTTGAAAAGACCGGAGTAATGTGTCCTAAGTGCGGTAAGGATATCGTGGTGCGCATGACCAAGAAGGGGCGCAGATATTACGGCTGTGAAGGCATTCCCGAGTGTGACTTTATGGTGTGGAATAAGCCTGTTAATGAAAAGTGCCCCGAATGCGGAGGCATCATGCTCAAAAAGGGAAGCAAACTGGTATGTGCCGATGCGGAATGCGGTTTTATCAAAGATGATGAAGGAAAGGATGAAGAATGAGTTTAAGCCTTTTAGACCGTACGAGAAAGCTCGGGCGGCTGCTTCATAACAATACATCGCCCAAGGTGGCATTTAACGATATCTGCGAGGTGTTAAGCGACAGCCTTTCGTCGGATGTGCTGGTTATCAGCAGGGGCGGAAAGCTTTTGGGCTGCGGCATCAGTGAAGAAGTACAGCCTCTGAAAGAGCTGCTGAGCCACAAGGTGGGCGAGCATATCGACAACAGGCTCAATGAGCGCTTTATGGGTATACTGTCCACTCAGGATAATGTTAATCTTATGACCCTGGGCTTCTCCATGGATGTAGCCGAAGGCGGCGGACGTTACCATGCGGTGGCATCACCGATCTATGCCGGCGGTGAGAGACTGGGCAGCATGTTCATCTACAAGGATAAGGGCTGGTATGATATGGATGATATCATACTTGCTGAATACGCAGGAACGGTGGTGGGACTTGAACTGCTCCGGTCGCTTCA
Source organism: uncultured Lachnospiraceae bacterium (assembly GCA_947169935.1). Lineage (GTDB taxonomy): Bacteria > Bacillota > Clostridia > Lachnospirales > Lachnospiraceae > NK4A136. Next base: position 13,001 of record CAMVRS010000031.1, on the reverse strand, counting down.
ATCCGAAGCTGATGAGAGCGACCGTCTGATGCAGGGGGCAAAGGGCGCACTGGATGCTCTTACCATGTCCGAAAAGGAAGCTATAAGGTATATACTTGGTCAGCTTGATGAGGAAGAGAATCTACTGATCGCCAAGAAAGTTGCCGAAGATACCGGTATTGCCAGAAGCGTGGTGGTAAATGCGCTGCGCAAGCTTGAGAGCGCCGGCGTTATAGAAACCCATTCTGCGGGAGTGAAGGGCACCAGACTCAGGGTCATCAATAACAGTATATATGATATCATCTGATAGTACAGCTCAGGAAACGGGCGGCCCGGGAAAGCTCCGGCAGCCTTAGGGTTTACATAAAATTCTCTTGTATTTTTCTTAAAATATTATATAATATTCATTACAGTTTCGGTATTATCTGTCCGATATAATAGATATGAGCATAGGCAGGGAAGCCCGTAACGGCCACGGAAAGGCCAGGGTTTCGTCTGTGCTGTTTTTGCGTATACAGGAACCGCGACAGGGCGACAGGCAAAAGCTTAAAGGAGATCACAGTATGATCAATTCCAATGTATTCTCATACATAAATGTGCTGGATAAGGCAGCGGACGCAGCATGGCTGCGTAACGAAGCTATTTCCAACAATCTGGCGAATGTGGATACTCCCAATTATAAGCGCCAGGATGTAAGCTTTGAAGATGAGCTGATCAGAAATCTTAATAAGGTAGAAAACCGTACCATGGACGCAAAGGTTTATAATATGAATCTTTCGCGCATCGAGCCCAGGGTCTATACGGACGCAGAGGCTTATTCCTACAGGCTTGACGGTAATAACGTAGATATCGACACGGAGAACGTCTATATGGCGGAAAACCAGATCACATACAATTCGCTTATGCAGTGTGTAAAGAGCGAGTTCCAGAATCTGAAAACCGCGATGGGCAACGGCGGCTGACAGCAGAAAGGAGTAACCTATGGGAATGTTTACATCTTTTGATATAACGGCTTCCGGACTTACCGCGGAGCGTTACCGCATGGATACCATCGCGGAGAATATCGCAAATGCCAACACTACCCGTACCGGAGACGGTACGCCCTACAGACGTAAGGTAGTGGAATTTGAGACCAAGGAAACAACACAGGACCGCAGATCTTTTGGACGTGTCCTTTCTACCGTAGTTGGTACAGGCAGGGCACAGCAGAGACACGACCGGAATGTTGTCAGTGACGACCTTATAGGCTACGGCGTGAAGATCCCTACCATAGCGGAGGATAACGTAAGCACCATGAACATGGTATACGATCCTTCCCATCCGGATGCTGACGAGAACGGTTATGTCACTTATCCAAATGTAAATACCATCACTGAGATGACTAACCTGATCGACGCAAACAGGGCGTATGAAGCTAATGCAACGGCGTTTAATGCCAGCAAGTCCATGGCGTCGACCGGACTGAGTATTCTGGGGTGAGCAGTCCTGTCATCCTGAGGAGCATAGCAGCGGTCCTGTCATCCTGAGGAGCGCAGCGACGAAGGATCTTATAATATGGAGTAAATATCATGGAATACATAGATACCGCCACAGGTAACAGGGTAAGCAATCCGATAGACAGACTCAATGTCCGCACGGGCAAGGAGATAAGCCGTTTTGTGCAGGAGAAGGGTTCGGAGACGGAAGATCTTTTCGGCTCTATCTTCGGCGCGGCGCTGTCAAATATAAACAGCACCAACAAATATCTGTCGGATGCAGAAAATGAAGAGATAAAGCTGGCTATGGGGCAGAGTAATTCAACCCATGACCTGGCTATTGCGCTGCAGAAAGCTTCAACGGCACTGCAGTATACAGTGAGCCTTAAGAATTCGCTGATAGAGGCTTACAGAACTATTATGAACATGCAGATATAAGATCCTTCGGGCTGACGCTCTCGGGATCTTTATTGGAGGGATCAAAGAATGGTAGATAAAATTCTGGGCTGGTTCCGCTCATTGCCAAAGCGGCTGCTGGACTGGTGGGAAAAATTTTCCAAACGGCAGAAGATAATAATCGCGATCCTGGCAGTCCTTACTATAGCTGCCTTCATCGGACTGGTAGTCTGGATAACCAGACCTGAATATGTAAAGATACATACCGCTTCTTCCGCAAAGGAAGCGCAGGAGGTCATAGATCTGCTTACAGGTGATGAGATCGCCTATAAGACCTCGGAAGACGGTCTGTCGATCTCCATCAACCGTAAAGATTATACCAAGGCGGTGCTGCTGCTTGGCAGCAACAGTATTTCTACGGATCGTTATTCCATCGATAATGTCACCGATGGAGGCTTTTTCTCGACCGAAGCGGATACCCAGAAACGATATCTGGTATATCTGGAGCAGACTCTTGAGGAGGATCTCCAGGGCTTTGATTTTGTGCGTAAAGCAGATGTTAAATTAAGCATTCCCGAGCAGAACGGGACGCTGATCGCACAGAATAAAGAGAGCTATGCGGCTGTTAAGCTGGAACTTTCCGACAAATGTGACAGTGACCAGGCTGCGGCTATGGCAAGACTTATAGCTACGGGACTTGGTAATGACACCACCAATAACATAAGCATAGTGGATACAAGCGGCAAGCTTCTGTATGCGGGCGTGGAAGAAAGCGCCGGCTCCGGCAGCGCTTCATCCTTCCTTTCGACCGCAGACCAGCAGTCCAGGGCTGTTGAGGCAGATGTAAAACGCGCCCTGCTGGGACTTAATCAGTTTTCGGGCATAGAAGTGGCTGCGCATGTGGTCATCGATACCGCCAATTATGAAGAAGTAGTCCACGATTATTCAAATACAGAGACAGAAGGCGATGGCGTACTGGCCAGCCGTGATACTTACCAGAGCACCAATGAGGGAACGACCGGCGGAATTCCGGGTACCGATACAAATGGTGAGCAGAATACCGGCTATGTATATGAGAATCAGTCAAATACTTCTTCATCGGTGATCGAGACCAGTGAGGATTTTCTTCCGGATGAGAGGATAAGGACTACAAGCAAGCAGGCAGGTGATATCGACAGGGAGAATTCGTCTGTTACAGTGACCCTGCTCACTTACAAGATGATCAATGAGGATGATGTGCGTGAAGCCGGTGAACTTGAAGGCATCACCTGGGCACAGTACAAGCTGGCTAACGATATACGTACCGAGCTGCCGGTAGAGCAGAGCCTTATCATGGCTGTATCGAATGCTTCGGGCATCGCATCAGGAAAGATCTCCATCCTTTCGTATGAACAACCTTTCTTTGTGGATCACGAGGGGCTTAATATAAGGCTTAATGATGTATTACAGATAATACTTATCGTTCTTATACTGGGCCTGCTGGCATTTGTTATCCTGCGCAGCATGCGCCAGGCGCGTGTGGAGGAAGCAGAGCCGGAGATCTCCATCGACGATATTCTGCAGTCCACCATGGCTGATAATGACTTGAATGAGATCGGCGTAGAGGAGAAATCCGAGGCCAGAAAGATAGTAGAGAAATTTGTTGAGGACAACCCGGAGCTGGCAGCAAATCTGCTCCGCAACTGGTTGAACGAAGATTGGAGCTGATAAATGGCTGATTCAAGCTTAACCGGAATACAGAAAGCAGCGGTGCTGCTGATCGCATTGGGGCCGGAAATGAGCTCCACTGTTTTCAAGCACCTTAAAGAAGAGGAAATAGAGGACCTTACCCTGGAGATAGCCAATACACGAAGCATTTCACCCCAGGTTAAGGAAGATGTTATAAACGAATTCTATGAGATCTGTCTTGCGCAGCAGTATATCGCAGAAGGTGGTATAGGCTATGCTAAGGAACTGCTGGAGAAGGCGCTGGGTACCGAAAAGGCACTGGATGTCATCGGTAAGCTGACGGCGTCGCTGCAGGTCAAGCCTTTTGAATTTGTCAGAAAGACTGATGCGACTCAGCTGCTGTCCTTCATACAGGATGAGCATCCCCAGACTATCGCGCTGATCCTTTCGTATCTGTCGCCTTCACAGTCGGCGCTGATAATATCGGCACTGCCTCAGGAGAGTCAGGCGGATGTAGCCAGGCGTATTGCTACCATGGACAGGACCAGCCCCGATGTTATACAGGAGGTGGAGCGTGTGCTGGAGAGCAAGCTGGCAAATCTGGTCAACCAGGATTACACCCAGATAGGCGGCGTGGATCAGGTAGTGGAAATATTGAACACCACCGACCGCGGAACAGAAAAGCATATCATGGAGATATTGGAGATAGAGGATCCCGAGCTGGCGGACGAGATCAGGAAGAAGATGTTCGTATTCGAAGACATACTGCTTCTGGACAACAAGGCTATACAGCGTGTGCTGCGTGAAGTCGACAATGCGGATCTGGAACTTGCGCTTAAGGGCACCAACGAAGAAGTGCAGAATGCGATCTTCACCAACCTCTCCAAGCGTCTGGCAGAGATGATAAAAGAGGATATGGAATTCATGGGCCCCGTGCGTATGAAGGACGTTGAGGATGCCCAGCAGAAGATAGTCAACGTGATCCGTAAGCTGGAGGATACCGGTGAGATCATCATATCCCGAGGCGGAGGTGACGAGGTAATTGTCTAATTTCATCAAAGGCGGCTTCGTCAATGTTGAGTCCGGGAAGAAGCTGACCATCAACTCAAACACTTTTGTTGAGAAACGCCTCGAGGAACTGCGTTCTAAGATAGTGGAAGAACCGCCGGAGGTGATCGAAGAAGGCTTTTCGGAAGGCCTTGATCCGCTGCAGGTTGAGAGGCTGGTTGCCGCACCCGAAGATGATCCTTCGGTCATAAAAGCCGGCGGCGCCATGAGCCGTGAAGAGATAGATGCGGAATTAAAAAGAGCACGGCAGGAGGCGGATGCCATTCTGGAAGCTGCAAGGAAAGAGGCGGAGCAGATACGCGGAGCAGCCAGGGATGAGGGCCGTGAAGAAGGCTATAATGAAGGCAGGCGTGAAGCTGAGGAAGAATGCAGACGCCAGTACCGCGAAAAAGAACTGGAATGTGAAGCACGCGCCGCAGCAGCGGAGCGTGAGTTTAATAAGAGAAGCGAAGAACTGGAACCCCTGCTGGTGGAAAAGATCAGCGGGATATTTGAGAGAGTGACGGGAGCCAGGCTTGAAAACGACAGGGAGACGGTGATGTATCTTTTAAACCGTGCCCTGACCGGAGTTGACAGCGGACGTAATTATGTGGTTCATGTTTCTTCCACGGATTACGAGAACGTAAGGGCGCAGAAGGAGCAGGTGGCAAAGGGAACGGGTATATTGCCGGAGAGCTTTGACATAGTTGAGGATTCTACCTTGAGCCCCAATTCCTGCCTTATTGAAAGCGAGGGCGGCATCTGGGACTGCTCACTTGGCACGCAGCTGTCCCTGCTTGTGCAGCAGCTTAAGATATTGAGTTATGAGTGAGGGACGGGGCAGAGCAGTTGCTGCCCCGATTTCATTAAGCAGCCGAAGTATCCCCGGGGTGTCATCCTGAGCGCATATAACTGTCATCCTGAACGGATATAACTGTCATCCTGAGCGCACATAACTGGCATCCTGAACGGATATAACTGGCATCCTGAGCGAAGCGAAGGATCTTTAAGGAATTATGAAAGATATTAACCTCGAAAAATATGACGCGGCAGCGGAAAAACTCTATTACCGCAAGCTGGGCAAAATAGTAAATGTGGTGGGACTGACGCTGGAGAGCGCAGGCCCTGATGCGAAGATGGGCGATATGTGCAAGATCACCACTACTGCCGGCAATGTGATAATGAGCGAGGTCGTAGGCTTTAAAAATAATATGACCCTGCTGATGCCTTACGAGAACACGGAGGGCATAGGCGCCGGCTGCGTTGTGGAGAATATGGAACGCCCGCTTTCCGTGCAGGTGGGGGATTTCCTCCTTGGACAGATACTGGACGGTCTGGGCAGACCCATAAGCGAATTCACGCCTACCGGAGAAACCTGGTTTCCCCTTGATGCAAAGAGTCCCGATCCCATGACCAGAACCATCATAAACGAGGCTCTGCCCCTTGGGGTTAAAGCTGTTGACGGACTGATAACCGTGGGCAAAGGCCAGCGTATCGGGATCTTCGCCGGTTCCGGCGTAGGTAAGTCCACGCTGATGGGCATGTTTGCAAGAAACACCCGGGCAGAGTTAAACGTCATAGCCCTGATAGGAGAGCGCGGCCGTGAGGTGCGCGAATTCATCGAAAGGGATCTGGGACCTGAGGGCATGAAGCGCAGCGTCGTAGTCTGCGCTACTTCCGATAAACCTGCTCTGGAGCGCAAGAAAGCTGCCCAGACAGCAACTGCCATAGCGGAGTATTTCCGCAGCCAGGGCAAGGATGTTTTGCTGATGATGGATAACCTGACACGTTTTTCCATGGCCCAGCGTGAGATAGGCCTGGCCACGGGAGAGCCGCCCGTTACCCGCGGATATCCGCCCAGTGTGTATTCGGAGATGCCCAAACTACTCGAGCGTGCAGGCAGGGATGATAAGGGGTCCATCACCGGACTCTATGCGGTGCTGGTAGACGGCGACGACTTTAACGAGCCTATAACGGATACTGCCCGCGGTATCCTTGACGGACATATAATGCTGTCCCGCCGCCTTGGTGCAAAGGGACATTATCCCGCCATCGACGTTATGCTCTCCATCTCCCGATGCATGAGCATGGTCACAGATAAGGAGCACCGCCAGGCAGCCACCAAACTGAAGGCTGTCATGGCGACCTATGATGAGGCGGAAGACCTGATAAACATCGGAGCCTACAAAAAAGGCTCTAACAAGAACATTGATTATGCAATAGATAAGATAGATGCAGTCAACGAGTTTCTCTGCCAGGACGTTAATGAAAAATTTGAGTACGAGGAGACCGAGAGACTGCTGGAGGGGCTGTTTAAGTGAGGCGGGGTTCATAGTATGCGGCAGGTTTACGCGCAGTCCGTCTTCGCTGTGCCTCCGCACTAAATTCGCGCACCCTGCCCTGAAACCGACTTGCCCCTTGAAACTCACTTGCTCACGCTAATTGCGTGAGCTGCGTTCAAACAGTTCTGCGGGGCAAGATTGGGCAGGGCACGCTTATTAAGTGCTGCGGCAACGCTCATCCGGATCTACACGTAAGCCTGCCGAATAATGAAAAGCCCGCCGGAGTCAGCGGGCCTGTAAGACAGAGGAGAAAAATGGCGCGATTCCGCTATCGTATGCAAAATATTCTCGAGCTTAAGGAGAAGCTCGAGGAACAGGAAAAGAACAACTTCGCTTCCAGGCGCGCGGCGCTCACTGAGGAAGAGGAGAAGCTGGATGCTGTCCTGGCGAAGCGCAACGCCATAGTCGAAGAAGGAAAGGCCCTGCGACTTACCACCATTGATGTTGTAAAGATACGCGAAAACCAGCGCGCAAAAGAATATGCAGAGGAAGCGGTAAAGCAGCAGCGCGTAAAGGTCCGCATAGCGGAGAAAAATCTGGATGCGGCCAGGGCAAGGATGCAGACCGCCGTGCAGGAACGCAAGATACATGAGAAGATGAGAGAGAAGGCCTTCGACCGTTTTATTGAGGAGCAGAACGCCGAGGAGGTCAAGGAGATAGACCAGCTTACCAGCTACGTTTACGGGACTAAGGAAGACGACGAAGATTAGGGGAGGACCGGACAATGGCCGATGATTATAAAGCCGAGCGGAAAAAACTTGACGAAGAAAAGAAGAAACTGAAAAAAGAGCAGGACGCCCAGCGCAAGGAAGCGAAGAAACGTGCAAAGGAGCTGGCGGACCAGGAAGCGCAGCTTGAAGGAGAGACCACGGGCGGCGGTATTTCCATGTTCTTCGTGACGCTCTTTATCATAGTTATATGGCTGCTGATCCTGGGAATACTGATAAAACTGGATGTAGGCGGCTTCGGAAGCGGAGTCCTGGCTCCGGTCATCGGCAATGTACCTGTACTTAATAAGATCCTTCCCAGGGACACCACCACAGAGACCGAGGATCTGGAAGCATATTACGGCTATACTTCACTGGATGAAGCGGTTGACCAGATAAAGGCGCTGGAGCTGGAGCTTCAGAGCGCGAGGACAGCAAATGCAGCGTATGCGACGGATGTAGCGCTTCTGCAGGGAGAGGTGGAAAGACTGCAGACCTTTGAAAAGTCCCAGGAGGAATTCCAGCGTATACGTACGGAGTTTTATGAAGAAGTGATCTATGCCGATAACGGCCCCGGACCCGATGAATACCGCAAGTATTATGAGCAGATCGATCCCACGACGGCGGAATATCTGTATCAGCTGGTAGTAAAGAGTACTGCCGCTTCTGCGCAGATGGCAGATTACGCAGCGGCTTATGCCGCTATGCCTCCCGAAGAGGCTGCTGCTATTTTTAATACCATGGGTAATTCTCTTGAACTGGTCGGAGAGATACTCTGGTCTATGACCAGCGCCCAGCGCGGAGCTATCCTTGCCCAGATGGATGAGGATATAGCTGCGCAGGTTACCCGCATCATGGATCCCGAATAAACGGCTGAAAATACTGTCATCCTGAGCGAAGCGAAGGATCTTCCTTACGGGGTTAAGATAATCCGCTAACTGTCCGATAATCTCATTGTAAACATCCAGAGAACAGGAGGATAGCATATGACCATAGCACCGTTAATGGATACTCCCATGCAGGGAATGCTGATGCCCAACCCGTCAACGGATTCAAAGACAGGAACTAAGGGCGATTTCATGCAGGCCTTCAGTAACGCTAAGGACAGCGTTAAGACGGAGCAGCCTATAAAGACGGAAGGAACCGGTGCAAAGGGAAAGGACTCCAAAAACAGCGCAGCAATGGATGCTGCGAAAAGGAACAGCATAAATGACAGCCGTGCGCAGAAGATACGTAATGAAAGCAGCACCCGGAAGGTGTCTGAAAGTGCGGATACCGAGACTACGGCAGAAGAAGATGTGATGGCGACCATCGCTTCCAATGCGCAGCAGCTGCTGAACGATATAATGGAACTTCTGGGGGATATCACCTTAGAAGGACTTGAGGATGCATTGTCATCCCTTAATATGAACATGTCGGATCTTCTTTCCGGCGGTGCGGGCAATATGCTTATCGCACAGCTTTTCGGGGACGGGGATCTGGCGTCTCTTCTGGCGGACAGCGATCTTTCCGATATGGCTTCAAAGCTTAACGATCTTATCGCAGAAGCCATGTCTGATATGGAAGAACTGATGCCGGGCGAAAACGCCGAGCGCCTCATGGGCCCGGCTCTTAACGATGCAATGAAGGATGCTCTGGCAGCGGGGCAGGGCGTTGAGGAGATGATCTCCGATGCGGTAATGCCTGTGGAAGCTCCCGAAGAACCCTATTCCCTTGGACAGGAGATAGGTAACGGACAGCAGGACGCTTCCGAAGAGGAAGGCCCCGCTTCACGCAGAACAGAGAAGCGTGAACGTGCAGAGTTTCATGAGATAAGGGAAGATCAGCCCGCTTTTGTTCCCAATGCTGAACAGAATATGGATATCTCCGCGGATGAGCTCCGCGCCCGGACCGAGCAGTTAAGATATGCTTCGGATCCACAGGAGATACTGGATCAGGTAGCTGACCAGATAAAGACTAAGGTTAAGGAAGATATGAGCAGCCTTGAGATGGTGCTTCATCCCGCAAGCCTTGGAAATGTTGCGCTTAATCTTACCAGTAAGGACGGCAGTGTCAGCGCACAGTTTACGGCACAGAGCGAAGCTGTTAAAGCTGCTCTTGAAAGCCAGCTGCAGGTGCTTAAGGAAAACCTTGAGCAGGCAGGCGTTAAGGTTACGGAAGTATCTGTTGCTGTAGGAACCCATGCTTTTGAGCAGAATCTGGAGCAGGGAAATGACGGACAGAGTGATGCGGAGGCAAAGGAACAGGAGAGACTGCGCCGTGCAACAAGGCGCATAGATCTGGGGCTTGACGGCGAAGAGGGTATTGAAGGACTTGATGACGCCGACGCTGTTACAGTAGAGATGATGCAGGCCGACGGAAACCGCATGGACCACCGTGTATAACCCTGTCATCCTGAGCGATAACCCTGTCATCATGAGCGATAATCCTGTCATCCTGAGCGAAGCGAAGGATCTTTTCAGACACTATAGGAGGTATAACATATGAGCAGTTTAATGGCGAATTTTGTGGATGGCAAGCTGAATACCGAGACCGCGTCCAGCGCATCCTTAAAGAATGCAAATGAAGAAAAGAATAAATCCGGAGTAGACAGCGAAGCTTTCCTTACCCTTCTGGTTGCGGAAATGCAGAACCAGGATCCTCTGGAGCCCACCTCCAATACCGAATGGATCAGCCAGTATGCTACATTCACCCAGGTCAGTGAGATCCAGTCCATAGGAGATGCCATGAACGGTGTCCAGGCGCAGGGCCTGGTAGGAAAGAATGTCATCATGAGGGTGACTGAATCTACCGGCGAGACCAATTATATCGACGGCATGGTGGAGCGTGTCAGCTATGAGGATGGAAAGGCTTTCCTTTATATAGGCGGCAGCCCTTATTCTATTGACGATCTGGATACGGTAGTCAGCGAGCAGTATATGGCTGCCCAGGAAAAGATCGATGAGATAAGGGGACTTATCAAACAGCTGCCTTCACTGAACGAGCTTTCCATCGATGATCAGGATACCGTGGTACAGCTTGGCAAGATCTTATCCGGCATGAGCGATTATGAAAAGAGTTTCATCGAGCAGGATGCCATGGATGTGATAAATGAATACGGACAGCGCATGCTGGCTATAGTAGCGGACTACAATGCTCAGGAGAACGCCCAGACCATAAAGGACGCAATGGAGCGCCTGCCGGCTTATGAAGAGATAAGCGTTGCCGATCATAAGGAACTTATCGAAAACCTTAAGGGAGCTCTTGATGAGCTGAACGACGCCGCAAAGGATTATCTGGGCAAGGATAATATCGAGAAGATCGAAGCTTACTACGAGCGCCTTAAAGAGCTGGAGGAGGCGGAATAAGATTCTTTTCTTACCGGTGTTAAGAAAACCTCACCCGTCACCGATAAACATTATGTAGGCGAGAGGAAGTTTTCTCAGGGAAGAGAAAATTTTGATAAGGGATTTCAAGCTCCTTTCGAACGAATAATAAACGAAAGGGGCTTTTTATATGCCCCGGAAATATAAAGGAGGAACTGCCTTATGATGAGATCACTCTTCGCCGGTGTTGCCGGTCTGAAAACCCACCAGATTAAGATGGACGTTATCGGTAACAACATCGCAAACGTTAATACCGTTGGTTATAAATCACAATCCATAAATTTCGCAGAGCTTATGTACCAGACCACCCAGAGCGCATCCGGGCCTAACGCAGATACAGGCCGTGCCGGTGTCAATGCAAAGCAGATAGGTCTTGGTACTGTTTCGGCAGCTATCACCACCAATATGTCAGCACAGGGTTCATCCCAGAATACAGGTAATGCATTCGACCTTCGTATTTCGGGCGATGCTTTCTTTATAGTAAACGGCGGTTCGGGCAACCTTTTCACCCGTGACGGTTCTTTCTACGTAGACGCAGCAGGTAACCTTGCAATGAGCAGCAACGGTTACAACGTAATGGGCTGGCAGGTAGATGCAAACGGCGATATCGTTCAGGATAACGTCAGCAAGCTGCAGATCTTAAAAGCAGAGAACATGACCAGTGAGCCCCAGGTTACCAGCCGTGCAAATATGACCGGTATCATCGATAAGATGGATCCCCAGGTAATGGGCGACGGCAAGGTCATCAACCTTCAGATCTATGATAATCTCGGATATTCCTATACAGCAAGATTCCTGGTTCAGAGCACCGATGATGAGGGTATGTATACCATCACCCTTGATGATCTGCGCGATGCAAATAATGACTCCGTTATTAAGGATACCACCAAGAAGGACGGCACCGTGGTAAAGGCTAAGTATGACGCTAATATCTTTACGGGTACTGCATTTGAGAGGAAGGATCCTCCTACCTATACCAATCCCGTTGCACGTGCAAAGACCTATACCCTTTCCGACAGATGGAAACTTAATGCAGACGGTACTCTTACCAATAAGGCAGATTCCAGTGTTACACTTGATCCCAATAAGGCAGAGGATCAGGATAAATACGCAGAAGCATGGGGCGCAGATTCCTGGGAGACATTCAGCCACTTATACAAGGCAGATGATGCAGGCAACAAGAATCCCATCACCATCCCCGGATCACTTGATATCGATACCGGTACCCTCAAGGTAGACGGTTATTTCGCACAGGACGGCAAGGTGCTTACGCTCAGCTACGACCAGATAAGCGGTGCGCTGCAGGGTATCGATGCCCTTAAGAACGATCTTAAGAATTTCTTCTTAAATATTGAGCCTCTTACAGAAGGTGCAGACAATCCTTTCTCAATGAACTCTGCACAGGGAGAGGATCAGGGCAAGCCCGGTATAGCAGTATACATGGACCAGACCACTAACGTAAATAATGAGAAGAAGTCCACCATAGGTGCATTAAGCGGTGATGCAGACGGTTTCGGAACAGGCTGGGCAGTAGGTACCATGACAGGCGTATCCATACAGGGTGACGGCAAGATTTACGGTGCTTACGATAACGGCCAGACCAAGCTCCTGGGCCAGATAGCCGTTGCGAAGTTCGCAAATGCTACCGGTCTTGAGAAGATGGGTGAGAACCTTTACGCGGCAACCCTTAACTCCGGTCAGTTCGACGGCGTGGGCGTTGACGTTACTGCAGACGGCGGCAAGGTTTCCACAGGTATACTGGAAATGTCAAACGTAGACCTTTCCACAGAGTTCACTGAGCTGATCACAACCCAGCGTGGTTTCCAGGCAAACAGCCGTATCATAACCGTATCCGATACGCTGCTTGAGGAACTTGTGAATCTTAAGAGGTAAGGCTTGACATAACCAGAGGGGTGGCGTAGAATGTGCTTAGTTGTGAGAACAACGATGTGAGTGTTATCAAAAGAAAGACGAACCCCCCGGGGCTGCCACCTCGGGGGTTTCTTGCTCGTCAGAGTGAGT
>CAMVRS010000030.1 GCA_947169935.1 uncultured Lachnospiraceae bacterium | reverse complement strand
AAATGCAATAAAGTATATCCATCCTTCGGATCAGGATCTGATCACACGTTTTTATGACAGGGCAAAGATCCGTGAACTGTTATCCCAAAGCGATTCTGTTTCTGCCATATGCCGCGGCCTGCACAACGGGCTGATCCGTCATTTCAGGCATATCATCGTAAGATGTGATGATGATAAACATATCATATGCTGTCTGGAAGATATCGATGACGAAATAAAGGAAAAGGAAGAGCAGAAGCGTAATCTGCAGTCCGCAGAGATCATGGCGCGCCGTGATGAACTGACAGGTATAAAGAACAGGAATGCGTTCAAAGAACAGGCTGCCCGGATAGACGAGATGATAAAGAATGGGGCGCAGCCGGACCCCTTTGGTGTTGTGATGTGCGATGTGAATGATCTGAAGAGGATCAATGATATACGCGGTCACAGCTTTGGAGATGAGGCAATACAGTGTACCAGCCGGATGATATGTAATGTATATAAGCACAGCCCGGTATACAGGGTGGGAGGCGATGAATTCGCCGTGGTGCTTAATGATATCGATTATGAAAAACGGGATGAACTGCTTGGGCAACTTAAGGATGAATCTGACGCTAATGCAAGATCCCGTTCCGGCCCTACCATAGCCTGCGGTATGGCGGTATTTGAACCGGGGAAAGACGACAGCCTGAATGCTGTATATAAACGTGCCGACAGTCTCATGTACGAAAATAAGAAGGAAATAAAGGCCAGAAAGACTGGGGAAACGGGCAAGCGTACAGATCCTTTTGATACGCCTATTTCCGAAGAGCGCCGACGCGCACTTGACAGTATGTTTGGTGCATTATATACGGTGGCAGGAACGGGATATGTATTCCTGAATGATATGCGTTATGATTTTTCACGCTGGTCTTTATCACTTATAGATGATTTTGGTCTGGAATCGGAGTATATGTATCGTGCCGATAAGGTCTGGCTGGAATATATCCATCCGGATGATATTGAAGCATATAAAACGGCTGTTGAGCTGGCAATAAGAGGAGAGGGCGTTTTGCAATCCCTTCACTATCGTGCTCGCCGCAGTGATGGCAGCTATGTGATCCTTTCTACACGATGCTTTATATTGAGCGGCAGCAGCGGTGAACCGGAGTATTTCGGCGGAATAATGATCCCTCAGGTATAAAAAAATAAGATCCTTCGCTTCGCTCAGGATGACACAGATGTAGATCATTGTCATCCTGAGCGTTAGCGAAGGATCTTTTATTATCCTAAATACTTCTTCAGTGTTTTTTCAACACATCCTATACCTGCGGAGAGCTCCGCAAAGTAATCCTTTACGGTGTCTGCCATGCCTATAGCGGTAAGGTCGATACCAAAGATCTTGTCGTTCTTAAGCAGTTCGTCCAGCTTTGAAAGATCCTTGGGAGCATCCGAAAGCTCATAATCCTTAACATACGGAGTTACTGTATCAAGAAGCGGATCCGGGCTTAATTCAAAGGCGTTTCCCTTATCATCCAGAGCCATCAGATAACGCAGCCATCCCGCAAATACCAGGGGGATGAATTTTAAGGACTTAACATCAAGTTCGGAACTCTTATCATAAGCCTTGATGGTCTCGCCGAAGCGGATGGGCAGTTTCTGCGAAGTGTCGCAGGCTATTCTCTGGGGGGTATCCGGCATGAAAGGATTGGGGATACGTACATTAACTACGGTATCGATGAAATCCTTCGGCTTGATGATACCGGGATCTACTACCACGGGAAGTCCTTCCACATAACCTACGGTCTCTACGAATTTCTTGAGGAGAGGATTCTTCATCTCATCAGCGATAAGCGTGTAGCCCAGCAGGCAGCCGTAAACAGCCAGTGTGGTATGAAGGGGATTTAAGCAGGTGCATACCTTCATCTTTTCGACTTTGTCAACGGTCTCGCGGTCGGTGAAGATGATACCGCCCTTGTCCAGAGGAGGTCTGCCGTTCGGAAACAGGTCCTCTATTACGAGGTACTCGCATTCCTCTGCATTAACAAAGGGAGCGATATAAGTATTCTTGGAAGTGATAACGGGCTCTAAGTTTTCCATGCCGTCATCGGAGAATATCTTTTCTACTTTGGCGTCCGGTCTGGGGGTGATCTTATCTATCATGCTCCAGGGGAAGGAAACCTTGCTCTTATCATTTACATATGCTTCAAAATCTTTATCTGCCAGGCCTGCAGCGCACCATTCTTTGGCAAAGGCGTTTACAGCGGCATAGAGCTTGTCTCCGTTGTGGGAGCAGTTATCCATGCTGACCATGGCGATTGGAAGTTTGTTTTCCTTAAAACGGGTATAGAGCAGGGAAACAACTTTGCCCAGATAACTCTCGGGCTTTTCGGGGCCTGCCTTAAGATCGGCTGCAACAGAAGGGAGCAGCTCACCTGCGCCGTTTACCAGGCTGTAGCCTTTTTCGGTTATGGTAAAGCTTGCCATCTGTAACGAAGGATTGCGGAAGATGTCTTTTAAACGGGTGTATTCGGCATCGTTTCCGGAGTCCAGTATAAGGGACTCCATGATAGAGCCTACAACGGTCTTTTCAACATTTCCCGAAGCCTTCAGGGTTGCCAGCAGGCTTAAACTGTCATGGGGGCGGTAGCTCTTTTCGATTATCTCATAATCGTAGCCTTCCGCAGCGATAAGGCCGGTATCCATAACGCCTTCGTTTAAAAGGTTCTGCATCACATTTGCCTGGAAAGCGCGGAAGATATTGCCTGCGCCGAAATGGATCCATACAGGTCTTTCATAAGTATTCTTTTTAACGTTATTGTAGTCAAAGGAAGGAAGACGGTAACCTTTGCTTTCGTATTCTGCTTTACCTTCCCTGATCCCCTGTAAAGTAAGTTTCATTTTCTGACCTTTCTGCCTTTATGGCGAATATAGTTTATGCTCCTTAGCTAAGGATTTTACAGCGCTTCCTTATGACCGTGGGATTTGCATATAGCTTCCCACAGGCCGTTAAGATATGTTGCACCCAGTGCGCGGTCATACAAGCCGTAGCCGGGCATTGCCACTTCGTCCCAGATCATGCGGCCGTGGTCGGGACGGATGGGACCGTCGAAACCTATGTCGTAAAGTGCCAGCATTATCTCGTACATATCAAAGGTACCGTCACTTGAAAGATGGGCGGACTCTTCAAAATCGGTGGGAGAGTTGAACTTGAGATTTCTTACATGTGCGAAGTGGATCCTTCCCTTCAGTGAACGGATCATGTCGGGCAGATCGTTCTCAAGATTGGTACCGTAGGAACCGGAGCAGAAGGTAACGCCGTTGTGCGGGTTATCTACCATCTTCATCATGCGGAGGATGTTCTCTTTGTTGATGATGATGCGGGGAAGACCGAATACGCTCCATGCGGGATCATCAGGATGTATAGCCATATTGATATCGTACTTATCGCAGACGGGCATGATGCGTTCAAGGAAGTATTTTAAGTTGGCGAAGAGTTTCTCGTCGTCAACTTCCTTATACATATCGAAGAGCTCCTTGATATGTTCCATACGCTCGGGCTCCCAGCCGGGAAGGATGGCGCCGTTTGCATCGCTGCTGATGGAAGCGAACATATCCTCGGGATTAAGTGCATCAACAGCTTCCTGGGTATAAGCTAAAACAGTGGAGCCGTCGGGACGTACTCTTGCCAGTTCGGTCCTGGTCCAGTCAAATACAGGCATGAAGTTGTAACATACCATGTGGATACCGGCCTGTCCAAGGCGCTCAAGAGTAGTGATATAGTTATCGATATATTTGTCGCGGTCGGGAGTTCCGACCTTTATGGCATCGTGAACGTTAACGCTCTCGATACCTGTCAGCTCAAGGCCTGCATCCTCTATCTCTTTCTTAAGAGCCAGGATATCCTCCATTTCCCAGACTTCGCCGGGAGCGGTGCCGTAAAGGGTAGAGATCACGCCTTTCACGCCGGGGATCTGGCGGATCTGCTTAAGAGTTACCGTGTCGTACTTGCTGCCGTACCAGCGAAGAGTCATCTGCATTTTTAATAATCCTCCTGTTATTTTGACAGACCGTCCGGTCTGTTAATGATCTTTATTGCTAATTGTCACAATGGATAGTATACTATGTGTAATAAATGCGTGAAAAGGATATCAGTTGCTACAAAATATGCAAAAATTGCGCTCTACGGGAAAAAACATAAAGATCCTCCCGGCAAGTGAGGAACGCCAGTATATGATAGACCGTGATTATGAGGTTTATGAAAAGGAAGGCGTCCCCACCGGGGCTATGTCTTTTCATTATCATAATTATTACGAGATCCTCTATGTTCTTGAGGGTGAGTATTCTTCGATGATAGAGAATCAGAGTTATCATCTTCATAAAGGAGACTTTCTGCTTATCGAGCAGAACGTAATGCATAAGTACCAGCCTACCGCGAGCGGAGCAGATTCCAGGCGTATCATACTCTGGGTGACCTCGGCCTTTCTGCAGGAGCTGGCGGATCCGGGGCAGGATCTTTCGGAATGTTTCCGTCTTAAGGATTCCAGGGCCTGGCATTTTCCTGTTTACTATGAAGAGATGCTGCGGGGATATCTTCTCAAACTGGCCATGAGCGGGGCGCCGGAGGGACTGCGGCGTACCATGGACAGGGGGTATCTTACTTTATTCTTTGCGCATCTTAATATACTGTGCGGCAGGAAGGAGTCCCAGCTTTTAGGAGAATATGTTGACAAACATCCGCTGGTAGAACAGGTGGGACAGTATGTCGAGGAGCATATGGAGGAACAGGTGACGGCGGATCAGCTTGCCGAAGCGGTGCATATGAGCAAATACCATTTTCTGCGTAAGTTCAAGAAGCTGACAGGCATGACGCCACATTCTTTTGTGATAAATAAAAAGCTTATCCGCGCCTGTGAGCTTTTATCCGGCGGGGAGGCTATATCCGATGTCTGGCAGAAGACGGGCTTTGGGGATTATTCCGTTTTTCTTAGAAATTTCCGTACGGCTTTTGGAGTATCTCCCGGAAAGTACCGCGGCTGATACGAAAATAAAGGTTAGACAAAGCGGGCATAATAAGTGTAAAATCATTTTGTGATGACATATCTGCAATTTGGGAAGGACATCAGAGTTTTGGATTTTATCAGCATAGCATAAGGAGATATTAAAATGAGGATTTTATGTACAGGGGAGATGCTTATAGACTTTACGCCTGTGGCTGATCCGCAGGCAGCTGCGGGTGAAGGCGGGAATACCTATAAGGCCAATCCGGGCGGAGCACCTGCAAATGTTGCTGTGAGTGCTGCCAGAAACGGCATAAAAGCGGCGTTTCTGGGAAAGATGGGTAATGATGATTTCGGCAGGCTGCTGCTTAAAACGTTAAAGGATAATAATGTAGAGCCACTGGTACCGGAGCTTACAGATGAGGCCACCACTACACTTGCTTTTGTAACGCTTGACGCAGACGGCGACCGTTCCTTTACCTTTGCCAGGAAGCCGGGGGCCGATATGCTGCTCTCCGAAGAGGATGTGGAAAGAGCGGATATTTCTGAATGGGATATAGTGCATGCAGGTTCCGTAAGCCAGTCGGGGGGCGCTTCTTCTACGGAGCGGGATGCGGTGCTGCTCGCACTCAAAAAAGCTAAGGCAGCTGATAAGCTGGTCAGCTTTGATATAAACTACAGGGATAAGATATGGGGTGTCGATGACTGCATGAAAGAATCGGAGAAGATCTATCCCCTGACGGATCTTTTAAAGATATCGGAAGAAGAGCTGGTCTTTGCAGGCGGGGAGGATAATATCCCGGCTTTTATGAAAGAGTATGATATAACCGTAACGGTGCTGACCCGCGGCGGAGAGGGCGCAAGGATCTATTATTATAAAAAGAACGATGCGCAAGAGGCGGCAGCGGACTGGACAGCGACAGCTGATCCTGACGTCTTTTATAAAGAGATAGAAGCGATGAAGGTAATTAAGGTGGTGGATACCACCGGTGCCGGAGACGCATACTGGGGCGGTTTCCTTTCAAGCCTGCTCATGCAGGGAGTAAAAGGGACCGGAGACATAAGCATGGACAAGCTGGAGATAGCAGGCAGGTACGGCGCTGTATCCGGCGGTCTCTGCATACAAAAAAGCGGAGGCATACCCGCGATCCCTGCGCGTGAAGAAATAGAAGCAGTACTTAATTCTTAAGTTAAGGATGAGAGGTTGATATGAAGAGGATAGATACAGATCAGAAATGGGAGATGTGCGTTATAGATGATAAGAGTGGCGCCGGCGAATGGATCCCCGCATGCGTGCCGGGCTCGGTGTATAACGATCTTATCAGTGCCGGTAAGCTGGAGGATCCGTACTGGCGGGATAATGAAATGCAGGCGCTGGAACTTATGAAGAATGACTTTGAGTACAGGGGAACATTCTGCGTCGATAAGGAAGAAGCGGATGATGTGATTCTGCGCTTTAACGGTATCGATACCCTTGCGGATATAGAGCTCAACGGACATGCCCTTGGCAGTGTAAATAACATGCACCGCATCTGGGAGTATCCGGTTAAGGATCTGCTTAAGGAAAAAGATAATGAGCTTGTTATCGTTTTTCATTCTCCGGTCAGATTTATATCGGAAGAGTTTAAAAAAGATCCGGCTATCCTGGGGACGGAAGATGCGATGAGGGGCTTTCCGAAGATAAGGAAAGGGCATTATATGTTTGGCTGGGACTGGGGCCCCAGATTACCCGACGCCGGGATATGGAAGGATGTGGAGCTTTTTGCTGTAAATACGGCAAGGTTTGGAAAAACATATATCAGGCAGGGCTTTAACGAAGATCTGTCGAGAGCCGAACTTTCTTTTGATATTTCTGTAAAGCGGGCGGGAACTGATAAGGAAGAAACACCCGGAGCTGATGGGAAATTTATCGGACTCAATACTTTGGTGACTCTGACTAAGCCCAACGGGGAAATATTATATGACAGGGAAGAGATCGCATATGGTGACAGCCTGCGGATAGATAAGCCGGAGCTTTGGTGGCCCAACGGACTGGGCGGACAGCCGCTGTATACCGTGACACTGGATCTGCTGGATGAAAACGGAAGAACAGTTGATTCCGTAACAAAGCGCATAGGCCTCCGCAAGATGGAGATGAGCACGGTTAAGGATGAATACGGTAATGAATTTGCACATGTGATCAATAACGTTAAGTTTTTCGCCATGGGTGCGGACTATATTCCGGAAGATAATATCTTATCAAAAACAGGCAGGGAGCGTACCTTCGATCTTATCCGCCAGTGCGTTGCGGCAAACTTTAGCTGTATACGCGTATGGGGCGGCGGGCTTTACCCTTCGGATGATTTCTATGATGCCTGCGATGAGCTGGGACTCGTAGTATGGCAGGATTTCATGTTTGCCTGCGCAAATTACAGGCTTACGCGTGAGTTTGAGGAAAACATTCTTTCCGAGCTGCGCGATAACATCAGAAGACTGGCGCATCATGCCAGCCTTGGTTTATGGTGCGGCAATAACGAGATGGAGATGTTTGTTGACCAGGGAGAATGGGGAGCGAAGAATGAGATAAAGAGCGACTATGTTAAGATGTACGAATACCTCTTCCCCAGGCTTTTGGAAGAAGAGGATCCGGACAGATTTTACTGGCCTGCATCACCTTCCTGCGGCGGCGGTTTTGATGAGCCTAATTCTCCGGACAGGGGAGATGTGCATTACTGGGATGTATGGCATGGGAATAAGCCTTTTACCGAATACAGAAAGTTCTTTTTCAGATATCTTTCGGAATTCGGTTTCCAGTCTTTCCCTTCCATACGTACGGTGGAAAGCTTTACACTGCCCGAGGACAGAAATGTATTCTCGTATGTTATGGAAAAGCATCAGAGGAATGCTTCTGCAAACGGAAAGATAATGAACTATATGGAGCAGACTTTCCTTTATCCCAATGACCTGGATACGCTTATCTATGCTTCGCAGCTGCTTCAGGCAGAGGCCATAAGATATGGCGTTGAGCATTTCAGACGTAACAGGGGGCGCTGCATGGGAACGGTTTACTGGCAGCTGAATGACTGCTGGCCGGTAGCATCCTGGTCTTCCATAGATTACTACGGAAGGTGGAAGGCGCTGCATTATTACGCAAAGAGATTCTATGCACCATTCATGGTATCCTGCGAGGAAGAGGGATTGCTTACCCAGAGCATGAATGTAAATGCAGAGCCCTTCGAAGTTAAAAAATCCATACGCTTAAATGTGGTAAATGATTCCGTTGATGAAAGACATGCGGCCGTTAAATGGCAGTTAAGAGACAAAAACGCCGCTGTTATAAAAGCAGGCAAGCAGGAGATACATGCCGATGCCCTCTCTGCACAGTGGCTTGATCTCGTAGAGCTTCCCGAAGCAAAGCTGTATGAGGAATATGTGAGCTATCAGCTTGAGGAGAACGGAGAGATCATTTCGCAGGGAAGCGTTCTTTTCTGCCCGCCCAAGCATTTCAGGTTCACAGATCCGGAGCTTAATGTACGCACGGAAGGTGATGAGATAATAGTATCGGCGTCGGCGTATGCAAAGAGTGTAGAGATAAGAAATAAAAATGATGATCTTATCCTTTCCGATAATTTCTTTGACATGAACGGCGGGGAGAGAAGGATAAAGATAATAAAGGGTAAAGCTGAAGGGCTTGAAGTGCGCAGCGTATATGATATCAGATAGAAGGTGTTGGATCATAAAGGAGCGGAAATGGATAATAAATATGTTTTAGATACACAGGAGAACAGGGAATTCCTTAAGAAGGGCGCACAGGATCTTCTGGATTTCGGAAGACAGTTTCCTTCGCCTGGGGGCGGCAGTTATTATCTTTCTGATGACGGAACTCCCTGGAAGGAGCGTAACAGGGAGACCTGGATAACCTGCCGCATGGCCCATGTATACAGTATAGGATCGATGATGGGTGATGCGGCCGGCAAAGAGCTGGCGCAGGCGGCTGTCAAAGGTCTTATGGGAGAGCTTAAGGATAAGAAAAACGGAGGCTGGTACGCCGGTCTCACAAAGGATGATGAGATACTGCCCACCAAGCAGTGTTACGCCCATGCCTTTGTTATCCTTGCAGCTACCAGCGCAAAGCTTGCGGGTATAGAAGAAGCAGATGAACTGCTTAATGAAGCGCTGGCGGTCTATGATGACAGATTCTGGAATGAGGATGACGGACTTTCTTATGATACCTGGAATACGGAATTTACACTGCTGGATGATTATCGCGGCATAAATGCGAACATGCATACCGTGGAAGCCTTCCTTGCGGCAGCAGACTGCCTGGGAGAAGCGGGGGAAAAATACCGTATCCGTGCAGGAAGGATAATAGACCATGTGATAGGATGGGCAAAGGAAAATTCCTACAGGATACCCGAGCATTTCACAAAAGACTGGAAACCGGATCTGGAAAAGAACAAGGAAAAACCCGATGATCCTTTTAAGCCTTACGGTGCAACGCCCGGACATGGTATAGAATGGTCCAGGCTCATAAGCCAGTGGGCAGGTTCTGTTGCGGATTTTGGTAACTGTGCTTATAAGTCACGTGAGACATATACGGAAGCCGCCTGCGCTCTTTATGACAGGGCAGTGGCTGATGCCTGGAACTGTGACGGGGCAGAAGGCATAGTTTATACAACAGACTGGAACGGCAAGGCCGTTGTGCATGACAGGATGCACTGGACACTTGCAGAAGCGATAAATACTTCAGCTGTTCTCTACAGGATTACCGGGAATAAAAAATATGCGGATGATTACGCTGTATTTATGAAGTATCTGGATACCGTGGTGCTGGATCATTCCTGCGGTTCCTGGTATCACCAGCTGGATGAGCATAACCGGCTTAAGGAAACGGTATGGCCGGGCAAATCGGATCTGTACCATGCATTCCAGGCTATGCTTATTCCTTACAGCAAGACAGAAGTATCTATTGCAAAGGCGGTTTCGGACCGCGCATGACTGTAATGATCGTGTGACAAAAATGTCATGTCATTGTCATATGATCCGATTTCGCAGATTATCCTGTTTCATTAAAATAGCCTTAGCAAATGGAACAGGAGGAGATAAAAATGACAATACTTGATGTTAAGGAATTAAAGAAGACCTATACCGGACGCTTTGGCGGCAACAAGGTACAGGCACTTAAGAATGTAAGCTTTACGGTGGAAGAAGGCGAGTACGTAGCCATCATGGGAGAATCAGGATCGGGCAAGACCACGCTTCTCAATATACTGGCTGCATTGGATAAACCTACCGGCGGCAGCGTTATACTGGACGGTAAGGATCTTTCGGAAGTAAAGGATGCTGCGCTGGCTTCCTTCCGTCGTGAAAATCTTGGTTTCGTATTTCAGGAATTCAACCTGATGGATACCTTCTCACTGAAGGATAATATTCTGCTTCCCCTTGTATTAAGCGGTAAGAAAGTCTCCGAGATGGAAGAGAAGATCAAACCCATTGCAGAGTCTCTGGGCATTGCGGATATTCTGGGCAAATTTCCTTATGAGGTATCGGGCGGTCAGAAACAGCGTGCGGCTGCGGCCAGGGCGCTGATAACAGATCCCAAGCTGATACTGGCAGATGAGCCTACCGGAGCGCTGGATTCGCAGTCATCGGCAGATCTGCTGCGGGTATTTGAAAAGATGAATAAGGCAGGTCAGACTATACTGATGGTAACCCATTCTACTGATGCTGCGTCCCATGCAAAGAGGGTTCTTTTCATACGCGACGGCGTGGTGTTCCATCAGATCTACCGCGGGGAAGCTACTAATGAAGAGCTGTATCAGAAGATATCCGATACGCTCACCATGCTCAGGAGAGGCGGTGAGATAAGATGAGCCTTTATCTGAGAATGGCTTTACAGAATATAAAGAAAAATGCGCGTTTTTTCATACCGCGTATCCTGACCGAGGCCGGTCTGCTGGGCTGCTATTTTATAGTATATACACTGTACAGGGATGAACGCTTAAGACAGGTAAGGGGCGGATCTTATCTTCCGGCATTTATGTTCATCGGAGTAGTGGTCATAGCGCTGCTTACCATTATACTCATGCTTTATACCAACAGCTTTCTGATGAAGCAGCGTAAGCGTGAATTCGGACTTTACAATGTGCTGGGAATGGAAAAGAGGCATGTGGCCAAAGTGCTCTTTCATGAATCGCTGATAAGCGCTCTTGCAGGTGTTGCTGCCGGATTGGTATTCGGATGCGTCTTTTATAAACTTTCTACTCTTTTTATCTGCAGACTGCTGGGAGTGGAAACCATACTTGGGTTCTATTATATCTCCGCAAAGATGATAGTTCCCGTTGCCGTATTCTTTCTGATCATCGATGCTTTCGCATATGTATGCAACTGTATCAGTATTGCATTCATGAAGCCGGTGGAACTGATGGCAAGCGCCCATACGGGTGAGAAGGAACCTAAGGTAAAATGGATAACCCTGATACTTGGCATCTTATCATTAGGAAGCGGCTACTTTATAGCTGTGACGGTAAAGAATCCCCTTAGCGCGATAGGCTATTTCTTTGTGGCTGTGATACTGGTGATGATAGGAACTTATTTTCTTTTCATAACAGGGACCATATTTGTACTGAAGGCCCTTAAGAAGAGAAAGGAATACTATTACAGCCCGAAGCACATGACAGCAGTATCCGGATTGTTATACAGGATGAAGCAGAATGCGGTTGGACTGGCGTCTATCTGTATCCTGGCAACGGGTGTTCTGGTGATGATCTCTACAACGGTAAGTCTTTATGCGGGAGCCGATGAGATGCTAAGAAAACACTTCCCCCAGGAACTCTATCTCGAAGCTTATTATAAAGATAAAGAAGGAATGGAACGTTCGATCCCTGCTGAGGTATTAACACAGATAGCAGAAGATGCTGCCGCAAAAAACGGTTTGGAGATCCGGGAAGTGTTACAGCAGTATTATCTTGATACATCCTTTGCGTTTAAAGACGGCGTATGTATCGTGGACCGGAGCCGCAGCAACATGATGGATGTGGTGACCATATACTTCATGACGGAGGAAGTTTATGAAAAGCTCACCGGTGAGAAGCTTAAGCTCAGCGGAAATGATATAGCATTCTGTGTGGTGAATGCCAGCAGTTCTGCAGAAAACTATAAGGGTGATCTTATCAATGTAGGCGGGACTGATTACAATATTGTAAAGAAACTTTCGTCTTTCCCCGTTGAGTCGTCTATGATAAGTGTTTTCGCACACTATGGTGTAGTAGTATCGGATGAGGCGGTTCTGGATCGGATCAATGCTGTCCAGACTGAAGCCTACGGCAATTATGCATCGCCCCTTACGGAGAGGATAGCTGTAAAATATGCTGACAGGCAGGCGGCATGTGCTGTGGGAGATGCGGTTTCCGACGATATGGAAAAAGCGATGTATAGATATGTTGAATCGCTTGAAGACTATAATGAAGACTACGGTATGCATTATTTCCTGGATACGCTCTGGGTAGCGGAAGTGGACTATTCCAGTATGTACGGTTCATTCCTTTTCCTGGGTATATTGCTTGGCTTTGTGTGTCTCTTTGCTACCGCACTGATCATATATTATAAGCAGATATCCGAAGGGTATGAAGACAGGAACCGTTATCAGATCATGCAGAAGATCGGCATGAGCCAGAAAGAGGTTAAGGCCAGCATAGGTAGCCAGGTACTGATGGTATTTTTCCTGCCCCTTGTGGTTGCCGGCATACATATATGCTTTGCATTCCCTCTGCTCAAGAAACTGCTGAACCTGCTGCTGCTCTCTAATACGGCGCTCTTTGTGATATGCACTGTTATTACCTTCCTTGTTTTTGCACTGGTTTATGTTATGATATACGGAGTGACTGCAAAGAGTTATTACAAGATTGTACGATGATGCGCAGTACTGTCATCCTGAGCGAAGCGAAGGATCTTTAATGGAGTGAACTAAATGTACCGCATTTTTCTGGTCGAAGACGATCGTGCCCTGGCGCAGGCGATACAGAAGACGCTTTGCGAATACGGCAACGAATTGAAGATAGCATCGGACTTTAAAGATGTAATAAAAGAATTTGAGGAGTACCGGCCGCAGCTGGTACTCCTTGATATCAAACTGCCTTTTTATAACGGTTTTCACTGGTGCAGCGAGATACGTAAGATTTCCGTAGTTCCTATCATATTTCTTTCCTCAGCGGCAGACAATATGAATATAGTTACAGCCATAGGCATGGGCGGTGATGACTTCATAGCAAAGCCTGTGGATCCCATGGTGCTCAACGCCAAGGTGGCGGCGGTGCTGCGCCGTACTTATGAGATAGGAGGCAGCAGCGTGCTGGAATTCCATGGGGCTCAGCTTCATCCGGATAAGGCCTGCGTGGAATATGGCGGTAATAATATAGATCTTACCAAAAATGAACTCCGTATACTGCAGACGCTGATAGAGAACAAGGGCAGGATAGTATCCCGTGACGATCTGATGAACGCGTTATGGCAGAATGATATCTATGTGGAAGAGAATACCCTTACCGTGAATGTGGGACGCCTGCGCAGAAAACTGGAAGATAACGGACTTAAAGATCTGATCGTGACCAAGCCGGGAAGCGGGTACATGCTGGTATGAACAAAGAACTGAAATGGGCTGTTTTTGCGGATCGTTTTAAGCACTTTGGACCGACTATAGCGATATACTTTTTTAATATGGCTCTGATCCTGATCGTATTTATATTATATGGTCTTCAGCCAGAGCCTTTTTTATATGTTTTTGCGGTGAGCTTTTTATGCCTGGCGATCATCTTTGTGATCTCCTTTATAAAAGAATATAAGAAAGCGCAGCTGCGCCGGAATAAGCTGGAGGCAGTCATGAGCGAATGGAATGACCTGCCGCCGGCAGAGAGTCTTTCCGAAGAAGACTATCGTGAGATGATAGAAGTGCTGGGCCGTGAAATGGAGAAGGCGGTGCTGGCCTTTTCTGATGAGAGAAGGGAAACCCAGGATTTCTATACCGCCTGGGTGCATCAGGTGAAGACCCCCATAGCCGTTATGAAGCTTGCATTGGGCGGAAGCGGTGATCCCGACAAGCGTGCCCTGACGGAAGAACTATTCAGGATAGAGCAGTATACCGATATGGTACTGGCTTATCAGCGGCTGGGAAGCAGCACCAATGATCTGGTCATCAGGGAATATCCGCTGGATGAGCTTATACGTGAAGTTATACGTAAATTCGCGCCGCAGTTCATCGGAAAAAAGCTGAAGCTGCAATATGAAGGAACGGATGTAAACTTTGTTACGGATAAAAAATGGTTCGTCTGCATACTGGACCAGCTTGTATCTAATGCGATCAAATACACATCAGGCGGTTCCATCAGCATTACAGTAGAAAACGCTGCGGTCTGCATAGCTGATACAGGCATAGGCATAGCTTCCGAGGATCTGCCGCGTATATTTGAGAAAGGCTATACCGGCGCCAACGGCAGGCTTAACGAGAAGTCCAGCGGACTGGGGCTGTATCTCTGCGGAAAAGCTGCAAAACTGCTGAATACGCCCATACGCGTGGAAAGCGAACCCGGAAAGGGCAGCCGTTTCTATATAGATATCAGCGCGGGATTAAAAGAGGATGATGCCTGACGATACCCGCTTTTTTATGTAAAATAAAAATACTTGTAATTTGCGCGGCGAGTCACTATAATATATAAAGTTTTGTAAACCACTATACAAATAGGAAAGGAAAGGTTATTGCAATGAGCGAGAGCGCAAAGAAGTCCGGCGGCTGGCGTGAAAATAAGTGGATACGCGCTGCAATCCCGGCATTACTGCTGCACTGCAGCATCGGTACTGTGTACTGCTGGTCACTGTTTTCACAGGAGATAGCAGATTATATCGGTTTCTCTAAGGGAGCTACGGAGTGGGCATTCTCTTTTGCCATCTTCTTCCTGGGTATGAGTGCCGCATTCCTGGGCAACATAGTTGAGAAGGATATACACAAGTCATCACTGATAGCGACCATCTGTTTCGCTGCAGGTATGGCGCTCACCGGTTTCTTTATATTCTACGGAGGCCAGCATAAAGGAAGTGTACTGGCGCTGGTTGGTATCTACGTAAGCTACGGTTTCATCATGGGTATAGGTCTTGGTACCGGTTATCTTTCACCTGTAAAGACACTGATGCTCTGGTTCCAGGATCGTAAGGGTCTGGCTACCGGCCTTGCAGTTGCAGGTTTCGGCGCAGCAAAGGCTATCGCATCCCCTATCATGACTTCCATGCTGAGCGGTCTGGGAGAGGGCGGTATCTACAAGATGTTCCTCATCCTGGCTGCTGTATATTTCGTAATGATGTTCGTAGGCCATCTTCTTCTGGCAAAGCCCGCAGGCTGGCATGAGCCTCAGGGCAAGGGTGAAAAGCCCAGCATCATGGCTACCATCAAGACAAAACCCATCACAAACTATATCGGTATCTGGCTGATGTTCTACATCAACATCACCTGCGGTCTGGCACTGATAAGCCAGGAAAAGATGATCTTCAAATGCCTTGGATTTGCAGGCATAGCAGGTATCCTTTCAACAATATCCGCAGTATTCAATGCAGGCGGACGTCTTGGATTCTCATCCTGGGCTGATACCATGAAGGACAGAAATACCATCTACAAGCTGATCTTCATTCTTTCCATAGCATTCACTGCTATAGTAATGCTTACCAACGGTATCAAGACCGGCGCAGGCAACATAGTTCTTGCTATCCTGGTTCTGGCTCTGGTATATATCGTAAACGCAGGCTACGGCGGCGGTTACTCCAATGTGCCTACGCTGCTTTCCGATCATTACGGAATGGGAAGCATTTCCGCTATTCACGGTATAACACTTTCCGCATGGGCGTTTGCAGGTCTTACCGGAAACCAGGTTGCATCTATAATAGTTAAGAATACCGGCGTTGAGCAGTACATCTATAATAAAGTTCTTTATACCAAAGCAGAGGCTGTTGCAGCAGGCCTTGATGTAGACGCTCTGCTTGCAAGCCATGAGATGAACGCAGTTAACCCTACAGGATACCAGAATGTGCTTATCTTTACGATAATCCTTTATATCATAGCTCTGCTGGCTTGCTTACTGCTGGTTAAGCCTACCGATAAAGCGCTGGAAGCTAAGAAAGCGAAATAATAGGTCACTCTGAGCTAAGCGAAGAATCTTAGAGAAGACAGGGGACGTTCCTCTGTCTTCTTTACTTTTATACAAGAGATATGGAGCAGGACAGGGGACGTTCCTCTGTCATATACGCAAATAAATGCGACGATATGCAGGCAGAGCCATTGTGCACCATTGGAGTGAGGCCACTTAAAACAGCGAGCCAAACGGAACCGGTGCACGTGGCCTGCGTGCATACGGAGCATTGGAGTTGAAGACAAGACAGAGGACCGTCCCCTGTCTGTTTAGATGATCCGGATCCCTCCGCAGGGGCGGATTGCCAGTATCTCACAGGCCCCGTCGCCGAATACGGCGTCGAGGGCTTTTTTATATGTATCGCACATCTCATCGGGGACCCAGGCCTGCATCGTTCCTGCAAAGCCGCCTCCATGTACACGGCAGGCGCCGCGGCCATTAAGAACGACTTCACTGACGGCAAGAGCTACCGATACATTCTGGTGCTGCACATCATGATTGGTATATACATTCTGAAGATATTTAAAAGAAGAATCTCCCGAGGCCTGCACGCCCTTTAGAAAGGCGTTTATATTGTCTGCCTTGAGTGCGGCAACATCCTGCTGAACCCGCTTGTTCTCGTTATAGAAGTGGAGGCCGCGCAATACTGCACGGTCGCCGCATTTTTCGCGGATAGCGGGGATCGCTTTTACAAAGTCTTCTTCGGATACCTCGCGCAGAACTTCCTTTCCGAAGAAAGCGGCGGCCGACTTCATCTCGAAAGGCACGGCGGCGTAGTCGGGAGTCAGATCCGCGTGGCTGCCTTTGGTATCGGTGATACACAGACGGTAGCCGGCAGATGCAAAGTCATATTTGACCTGCTCGGTAACGGGTTTCTTCGGATCTTTAAAATCTATATGCACCAGGCTGCCTACGGAGCAGGCCATCTGATCCATAAGACCGCAGGGCTTTCCGAAAAATACGTTTTCTGCAAACTGGCCCATGATGGCTATCCCGGTTGCGGATATCTTTCCCTCGTTATAGAGGTGTGATTCTATTACACCTATCAGGGTCTCAAATGCTGCAGAAGATGAAAGGCCCGCACCTATAAGTACCTGGCTGGTAACATATGCATCAAATCCGCCGGGGATGAATCCATGGTCGCAAACAGCAGAGAGCATGCCGCGGATAATACCGGCAGTGGTGCCTTCCTCTTCCTTCTTTGCGGACAGATCCGTAATGTCTATGCTTATCATTTCCGAACCGTCCGATATTAGCCTTACTTTGTTATCGCCGGAGGCCCGGGCTATGGCGATGGCGTCCCTGTTGATGGAAGCTGCCAGTACCTCGCCGTGCTGATGGTCGGTGTGATTGCCGGCTATCTCGCTACGGCCGGGAGCGGAGAAGATGCTTAATTCTCCGTCAGAGCCGAAGCTTTCGGTGAAGCGGGCTATGGTATCGAGATAGCGCTGTTTCTGGCTCTTATAGAGAGCAGGATCAACATAGATCTCTGTAAACAGGGATCTTAATTCGTCGGAATTGATCTTAGCGATCAGATCGTTAGCTGTCATATTATTTTTCTCCTGTATATACATTTTCAAGATCCTTCGGGCTTACACTTCTTGTGACTCAGTCATTCTGAGCGCAGCGAAGAATCTTTTTTTGGCATTATAGCGTATTATGGGTTACCCGTCCAGTTTCCTTGTAAAAAGCCCCGAAATAAGGTATAATACTCTTGTCTTTGTGTGCCTGAAGCAGCAGGGACTTTTGGGGATTACGGACACAATACGATAGTAGGAGGTATTTTATGAGACTGTCTTTCAGGGAGAAGGCCGCTTACGGTCTGGGGGCTGTTGGAAAGGATATGGTCTATATGCTTTCTGCCAGCTACATTCTGTACTATTATCAGGATCTTTTGGGAATAAAGGGGGCGGTGATGGGAGCCATAATGATGGCGGCCCGTGTTTTTGATGCTTTCAATGATCCTATCATGGGCGTTGTTGTGGCAAAAACAAAGACCAAATGGGGCAAATTCCGCCCCTGGCTGATGATAGGAACGATCACGAATGCCGTGATCCTGTGGCTGGTATTTTCTGCTCCGCCGGCACTGACCGGTGCAGGACTGGCGGCTTATGCTGCGGTGTTTTATATACTCTGGGGCGTGACCTATACAATGATGGACATACCCTACTGGTCCATGATCCCGGCTTTTACCGAGGGCGGTAAGGAAAGGGAAGGCCTTACGGCAATGGCGCGTTCCTGCGCAGGCGTAGGTTCTGCGCTCATAACGGTCATCACCATGCTGGTAGTGCCTGTACTGGGACAGATGTTTAACCGCATTGATGTGGAGATGTCTGCTATAGAGAGGACCGGCTTTTCGTACTTTGCATTGATAATAGCAGTGATATTTGTGATCTTTATTACGATCACCTGTCTGTCTATAAAGGAAAAGAGCAGTGTCGACATGGAAAGCCCGTCTATCGGGGCAATGTTCAAAGCACTGGTCACTAACGATCAGGCTATGACAGTGGTCATTACTATAGTTCTGGTAAACGCATCCCTTTATATCACTTCAAACCTTCTGATCTATTTCTTTAAATACGATATAGGCGGGGAGAACTGGAACGGCACCTATGTGCTGTTTAATACTTTCGGCGGCGGCATGCAGATCCTTTCAATGATGATCATCTATCCGCTGGTAAGGAAATTCATGAGCGTTACCAGGGTCTGCTATATGAGTTTCTTCTTTGCCATCGGAGGCTATGCTGTGCTGCTGGTCATGATGATGGCTGGAGTAAAGAGCCTTGGGCTTTTGCTGATCCCCGGGTTCTTTGTATTCGTAGCCTTTGGCCTGCTTACTGTCCTGACCACGGTTTTCCTTGCGAATACCGTTGATTACGGCGAGCTTAAGAATAACAGGCGTGATGAATCGGTTATTTTCTCCATGCAGACTTTTGTAGTCAAACTGGCCAGCGGCGTGGCTGTATTCATAACAGGTATCGCCCTGGACATTTTCCATATCAGCCAGGATTCGGAAGGTGTGGCCAGCGCGAGCGAATTATCATCTGCCAATCTTCCGGGACTGCGCCTTACAATGACCGTCCTGCCCATTGCGGGTATGCTGATAGCATTGTTCATCTTCTTTAAGAAATTCATTCTGACCGAAGAAAAAATGCAGGAGATCAACGAGGAACTTAAGGGGCGCAAGGCATGATAGATATCAGGGAAAACGACGGCGGGAGAACACTCTTTGTCCTGAATACGGAGAATACAACATATACTTTCCGGCTGCTGGAAAACGGCCAGATCGAGCATCTTTATTACGGACCCCGGATAGATGTGCTTTCTTCCGACGGATTGCTTGAGCATCATGCATTCCCGCCCGGTAACAGCAGTATATACAGCAGTGAATGCGGAAGCTTTTCACCGGAAGATATGCGTTATGAATACTCGGCACCCGGTAAGGGTGATATCCGCGAATCAATGATAGAAGCGGTGTATGCCGACGGAAGCCGCAGCCTTGATCTTATTTATGATTCGCATGAAGTAAAAAACGGCAAGCCGGAGCTTAAAGTCATGCCCTCTTCTTACGGTAAAGAGGATGAAGTACAGAGCCTTATCATAAATCTGAAAGATAAGAACGGACCGCTTTTGTGCAGGCTCATCTACAGTGTTTTTGAAAGCAGTGATGTGATCTGCAGAAGGACGGTTCTGGAGAATACAGCCGAAGAGCCGCTGCGTATTGAAAAGGCTATGAGCATGCAGCTGGATATGGATCCGGGATCCTATGTGTTCCATTCCTTTACAGGCGCATGGGCAAGGGAGATGAAGAAGAGCGATATCCCCCTTAAAGCAGGAAAGATATCCGTGAGCTCACGTACCGGCAGCAGTTCCAACAGGGCCAATCCCTTCTTTATGATCTCCGAAAAAGGTACGACGGAAGATTATGGTCTCTGCTATGGTTTTAATCTGGTATACAGCGGAAACCATTACGAAGCTGCTGAAAGATCTGCATACGGTAAGATACGCGTGCTAAACGGTATACAGCCGGAGGGTTTTGAATGGATACTTGATAAGGGCGAATGTTTTGAAACGCCGGAGGCGGTTCTCTGTGTATCGGACGAAGGCTTTGGCAGCTTAAGCCGCAGATTCCACAGTTTTATAAAGGACCACATAGTAAGGGGCAAGTGGCAGCATAAGAACAGGCCGGTGCTTTTAAACAGCTGGGAGGCTGCTTACTTTGATATCAGTGAAAGCAGATTGCTTGGCCTGGCAAAGAAGGCAAAGGCTGCAGGTATAGAGCTCTTTGTCATGGACGATGGCTGGTTCGGGAAGAGGGATGATGATTCTACGTCACTGGGCGACTGGTACGTCAATAAAAAGAAACTGCCCCACGGTATAAAAGGACTGGCTGATAAGATAGGCGAGCTTGGACTTAAATTCGGCATATGGGTAGAGCCCGAAATGGTGAACGAAGAGAGTGAGCTTTATAAGGCTCATCCCGAATGGGCGCTGCGCATACCCGGGAAGGATCACAGCACCGGGCGTAATCAGATGTTTCTGGATCTTTCGATAAACGAGGTGCAGGAATATATCATAAACTGCATGAAAGAACTGTTTTCATCCGCGGATATATCCTATGTCAAATGGGATATGAACAGGAATTTTACGGATGTATATTCCACTGCACTTCCGGCTGAAAGACAGGGGGAAGTGGCTCACCGGTATATCCTGGGGCTTTACCGTATAATGAAAGAGCTGACCAAGGCCTTTCCCGATATCCTTTTTGAGGGCTGCGCTTCTGGGGGCAACCGTTTTGACCCTGGCATACTTTCTTATTTTCCCCAGATATGGGCAAGCGATGATTCCGACGCCATAGCCCGGGTGCAGATTCAGGAAGGCTACAGTTACGGATATCCGCAGTGCACTTATACGGCGCACGTATCCGATGTGCCCAATCATCAGACCCTCAGAAGAGCGCCGCTGGAGACCCGCTTTAATGTGGCGGCATCCGCAGTGCTTGGTTATGAGTGTAATCTATCGGACTTATCTGCAGAGGAGCTGGATGTTATAAAGGAACAGATCAGCCTTTATAAAAAATGGCGGAGCGTTCTGCAGTTTGGCGAATATTACAGATGCAGGAGTTTCAGCGATGCCGCAGATAAGAACTCGTTAGAGAGTGATGATAATAAAGATGCGGAATGGGTAATAGTATCACCGGATAAAAAGAAAGCAATATGTGTGGTGCTGCAGCAGCTGGTGCATCCCAATACACAGTGGCTTATGATAAAGCCCAAAGGTCTGGATCCTGAAAAGAAATACAGGATACGCTCACGGGTGTTCAAGACCAATTTAAAGGACTTTGGCGGTCTGGTTAATTATGTGGCACCCGTACATGTAAAACAGGACGGAGCCATTCACAATATACTTGCTAAATTTGTAAAGATGGAGACAGAGAAGGAAGATCATCTTATGAGCGGCAGCGCATTGATGAGAGCGGGCATGCGGCTTAAATCGGCATTCTCCGGATGCGGCTACAGTGAGGAGATGAGATTCTATCCGGATCATGCCTCAAGAATGTATTTTATAGAATCACAGGAGGAGAAGGATGAGAGAACAGATAAGCCTGAATGATAAATGGGAGTTTGCCGAAGAATTCAGTGATGCCTTTTTAAAGAAGGGTGCTATAAAGGGAGCTGTACAGGTACGCATACCCCATACCGTAAAGGAACTGCCCTATCATTATTTTGATGATGCACTGTATCAGATGCTGAGCGGATACAGGCGCATCATACATGCAGAAAAAACATGGGAAGGGAAGAGAGTATTCGTAAGATTCATGGCTGTAGCCCATGAGGTAACGGTATATCTTAACGGTGAGCAGATCTGCGAGCACCGCGGCGGATATACTGCTTTTGAAGTGGAACTTACCGACGGTCTTAAATACGGTGAAGATAATATACTGTCCCTTAAAGTGGACAGCAGGGAAAGCTTAAATGTTCCGCCCTTCGGAAATGTTATAGATTATATGACCTATGGCGGTATTTACAGGGAAGTATATCTTTATGTCTGCGATAAGATACGTATCTCGGAGTTTACAGTTCTGCCTCAGGATCCTGCGGGCGTAGAAGAGGCCGGAGAATTCAAGTCATTTCGCTTTAACGGTCTGGTGGACCTGGATGTGGAACTGGATATGGGAGCGGAAGCGGATGAGTCTGAACTTTCCTTCAGATATGAAGTGAGGGACCATAAAGGCGGTGCGCCTGTTGTAAATAAAGAAGCTGCCTTTGATGAGACTGAAGCACTTGAGATACCGGATGCCAGACTCTGGGATGTTAAGTGTCCGAACCTTTATGACATAAAGATATCCCTTTGCAGGAAGGGCGAAGTTATAGATACGGTAGAAGAATGTTTTGGTTTCAGAAAGTCGGAGTTTATAGAAGACGGCTATTATCTGAACGGCAGGAAGCTTAAGCTGCGCGGACTTAACAGGCATCAGTCCTATGCGTATACCGGTTATGCAATGCCTGCTTCAATGCAGAGACTGGATGCAGAGATACTGCGTTTCGAGCTGGGGCTCAATGCAGTACGTACTTCACACTATCCCCAGTCACAGCATTTCATAAGACGCTGTGATGAGCTGGGACTTCTGGTATTTACGGAGATGCCGGGCTGGCAGTATATAGGTGACCAGGCATGGAAGGAACAGGCCTTTGTGAATCTGGAGGAGATGATAGTCCAGTACAGAAACCATCCTTCGGTTATCCTTTGGGGCGTGCGCATCAACGAGTCCGTTGATGATGATGATTTTTACGAGCAGACCAACGCCATGGCTCATGCGCTGGATCCCACAAGACCCACCGGCGGCGTGCGCTATATAGAAAAGAGCCATCTTCTGGAAGATGTTTATACCTTTAATGATTTCTCACATGACGGCAGCACCCCGGGCTGTAAGAAAAAAGCTTCGGTTACGCCGGATGCCTCAAAGCCTTATCTGATAAGCGAATACAACGGGCATATGTTCCCGACAAAGTCCTTTGACTGCGAGGAACACAGGCTGGAGCATGCACTGAGACATTGTAATGTTCTTGAGTCGGTAAATGAAAACAGGGATATCGCAGGAGCCTTCGGCTGGTGTATGTTTGATTATAATACCCATAAGGATTTCGGAAGCGGCGACCGTATCTGTTATCACGGCGTTATGGATATGTTCCGTAATCCCAAGATGGCGGCTTACGTATACGCATCCCAGCAGAAGAGCAGGCCTGTACTGGAAGTTTCATCCTCCATGGATATAGGTGAGCATCCCGGCGGAAATAAGGGAGAAGTATTTATCTTCACCAATGCGGACAGCGTAAAGATGTACCGTAATGATGAGTTGATAAAGGAATATACCCAGGCTGATCCCAGATACCGCCATATGCGCTTCGGCCCCATGCTGATAGACGATTATGTGGGAGACCGCATGAAGGAGGAAGAAGGTTTCGGGGATCATCAGAACGAGATAGTAAAGACAGCCCTTAATTATATAGCACAGTATGGTCTTAACAATCTGCCTGTAGATATCAAGGTACGGCTGGCTGAGGCAATGACCGTATATCACATGAGTTTTGAGACTGCCTATGCCCTTTACGGCAAGTATGTGGGGAACTGGGGCGGCAAGGCAACAACTTTTAAGTTTGAAGCGATAAAGGACGGAAAGGTGGTACGTACGATCATCAAGTCTGCTGTTGGTAAGCTGACCCTGGATGTTCGTACTGATCACACCCTGCTGACGGAAGGGGATACTTATGATGTGGCTGCTGTCAGGATAAGGGTCTGTGACGAACACGGCAATGTGGTACCTTTCTTTAATACGCCGCTTAAGCTTACGGCAGAAGGTCCCATAGAGATAATAGGACCGGCGGAAGCACAGATTGCAGGTGGTATGGGCGGAACTTATGTAAAGACAACGGGAAAGGCAGGCATGGCAAAACTTAAGGTATCACTTCCCGACAGCTATTCCTATAGAGAGGAAAACGCTGTGACAACAGAATTTGAAGTGAGGATCGATCATTGAGCAGGGAAATCTATACAGTTAAAACCGTAAGCATGGATCCGGACAGGGTGATCAGGGCAGTAGTGCCGGGATCAAAGTCCATTACCAACAGGGCGCTTCTGCTGGCGGCCATGGCGGAGGGAGAGAGCCTTATAAAGAACTGCATGAACAGTGAAGATGCAGCGGTCTTTATACAGGCGCTTAAGGATCTGGGCTTTGAGATAAAAGAAAGTGATCCGCCCGGCAGCAGTATCGTAAAGAATAAGGATATTGCGATAAAGGGCTGTGGCGGGGATATACCCGTAAAGAAAGCTGATATATATGTGGGCAGTGCGGGAACTGCGGCGCGTTTCCTGCTGGCGATGCTGGCGTTTTCCGATGGAGAGTATTTTATCGATTCATCGGATCAGATGAAAGCCAGACCCATGGAGCCGCTGATAAAAGCGTTGAAAGAAGCAGGCGCAGCGGTGGAATGTACGGAGGAAGAAGGGCATTTCCCCATGAAAGTAAAGGGGAATTCCGGAGTATTTCCTGAAAGGATCAATGTAAACATTGAGAAGAGTTCCCAGTTTTTAAGCGCCCTGCTTATAGCAGCGGCTGCATACGGGAAAGGGGCTCTTATATCTGCATCAGGGAGCCATGGCCTTGCTTATGTGGAAATGAGCGCGTCAATGATAAAGGATTTTGGCGTGAATGTAAAAAGCGGATTATTCGGCAGTCAGTACGATACTTTTCGCGGCTGGCAGTTTGAAGGCGGAGAAAAGCTCAAGGGACGCGAATATAATGTAGAGCCTGATATGTCCGCGGCAGCATACTTTTATGCGGCGGCAGCATTACTGGGATGTAAGGCGCTTGTTCCGGGAGTGCGGCTTAACATGCTTCAGGGTGATACGGAGTTTTTAAAGCTCCTTGAAAAAATGGGATGTACTCTCAGCGAAGAAGAGGAAGGAGTAGTGCTTACAGGTCCCGCGGGCGGGGAACTTAAGAGTCCCGGGATAGTCGATATGGGAGCATATTCCGATCAGGCTCTTACGCTGGCGGCATTATCGCCTTTTGTTGGCGGCTCCGTAGCCATAAAGGGCATCGCCCATATACGTCTTCAGGAATGTGACCGGATTGCTGCGATAGAAAAAAACTTAAGTGCACTGGGTAAGGAATGTGAAGATCGTGAAGACGGAGTGATCATCCGGCCCGGAGAGCTGCACGGCGCAGAGCTGGAAAGTTTTGGCGATCACAGGGTGGCAATGTCCTTTGCTCTCTGCGGTCTGCGCATAGAAGGGGTTATGATAAAAGATCCCGATTGCTGCAGGAAGACTTTTGCGGAGTATTTTGAGGTGTTGGAAGATGCATTAAAATTATAAAGAAAGGGGTTACGCTTATGTTAAAAGAATGGGAAAAAGCTGAAAAACCGGATGATGAAGAGTTAAATGAGAGACTGAAAAAAGCAAGACTCGAGCTGTCGGGTATGCAGATGGCTATCAAGGAAAAGAAGCTTCCTGTGCTGGTCATCATGGATGGCTGGGGCGGAGCCGGAAAAGGCGGCGTGCTGGGCAAGGTGATCAAAAACCTGGATCCCCGTTTTTATAAGACGGAGACCCTGGCAGCTCCTTCGGAGGATGAACTGCGCAGACCTTTTCTATACAGGTATTTTGTGCGCATACCCGAGGCCGGCAAGTTCTCTTTCTTTGACGGCAGCTGGATGGATGAAGTCACAAAGCACAGACTTAACGGTGATATAGATGAGGATACCTATAAGAGACAGCTTACCAGCATAAAACGTTTTGAGAGAACTTTATCGGACAACGGTTATCTGGTGGTCAAATTCTTTTTCCATATCTCAAAGTCCGAACAGAAGAAGAGGCTTGAGGAACTGGAAGATGACAAGAGCACGGCGTGGCGTGTTGAAAAATGGGACCGTTGGCAGAATAAGCATTATGATAAATGCATGGATGTCTTTGATGAGTATCTTGAGGCAACAAACCAGTTTATCGCACCCTGGTATTTTATAGATTCAAAGAGCCGCAAGTGGGCGGAGCTGCAGGTTACGGAACTGCTGGTAAAGAGCATCGATACCGCGCTTCAGAATACCGGAAGAGCAGCAACGATCCTGCAAAATACCTTCCCCTTAAAGCGCATGCCCAAGCTTTCCGAGGTGGATCTGTCCGTGAGCATTTCCGATGAAGAGTATGCGGAAGAACTTGATAAGCTGCAGGATAAGCTGGCAGACCTGCATAACCGCATCTACCAGAAAAAGATTCCCGTAATTATTGCCTATGAAGGCTGGGATGCAGCAGGCAAGGGCGGGAATATAAAGAGGCTTACGGCGGCGCTGGATCCCCGTGGATTTGAAGTGCATCCCATTGCATCGCCGGAGCCCAGGGAGAAGAACCGTCATTTCCTGTGGAGATTCTGGAACAGGCTGCCCAAGGACGGACATATAGCCATCTTTGACCGCACCTGGTACGGCAGGGTAATGGTAGAGAGGCTGGAAGGCTTCTGCTCCGAAAATGACTGGCAGCGCGCCTATAATGAGATGAACGAGTTCGAGAAGGAATTGTACGACTGGGGCGCAGTCATCATCAAATTCTGGGTACAGATAGATAAAGATAGATCGGAAGAGCACACGTCTGAACTCCAGTCACATCCTGTAATCTCGT
>CAMVRS010000029.1 GCA_947169935.1 uncultured Lachnospiraceae bacterium | reverse complement strand
CTGCTGCCGCTACCAGAGCGGAAGTAGTTGAAATGTTAAAGCTGCCTGCGTTGTCACCGCCGGTACCAACTATCTCGAAGATGTCCATTCCGGTATTAACGGGGATCGCATGCTCACGCATTGCAGCAGCACAGCCTGCTATCTCGTCGGTGGTCTCTGCCCTTGCACTCTTGGTGGAAAGTGCGGAAAGGAATGCAGCGTTCTGGGTAGCGGAAGTCTCTCCGCTCATGATCTCGTTCATTACGGCATAGGCTTCATCATAAGTTAAGTCCTCTTTGTTTACGATCTTTACGATTGCTTCTTTTATCATGGTTTTTTCCTCCTTAAGTTTATTGATAAGATCCTTCGCTTCGCTCAGGATGACAAAGTCATAAGGAGGGGCCCGCTTTTTGGTATTAGGAGGGACCCGCAGCGCGGGAGGAACCTAATGCCGCTTAAAAAGTGGGAAGATCCCCTTATGACCCGGTTTACATGTACGTTAACTCAAGAAATTCTTCAGCATCTGCTTTCCTTCGGGTGTCATTATGGATTCCGGATGGAACTGTACTCCGTAAACCGCCTTTTCCTTATGCTCTACAGCCATCACTTCACCGTCTTCGGTGCGGGCCGTTACCTTAAGGCATTCCGGCATGGTATCCGGATCGGCTGCCAGTGAATGGTAACGTGCTACGGGGCTCTTCTTATCACAGCCCTTAAACAGCAGGCTTTCCGTATCCAGCTCAGCCACCGACTGCTTTCCGTGCATCAGCTGCTTTGCGTAGGTAACCGTAGCTCCGTATGCAGCGCATATCGCCTGGTGTCCAAGACATACGCCAAGGATCGGTATCTCACCGCCCAGTTCCTTCACGCAGTCGATTATAACGCCTGCATCTTCGGGCCTTCCGGGCCCCGGCGATAATATAATGCGGTCGGGATTTAACGCCCTTATCTCTTCAACCGTCATATCATCATTACGTATCACCTTTATGTCGGGGTTTATCTCGCCCACAAGCTGATAAAGATTATATGAAAAACTGTCGTAATTATCTATCAGAAGTATCATCACAGCACCTCGCTTTCTGCGGTCCTTAATGCCTTTACCACTGCTCCCGCCTTGTTGATGCTCTCCTCGTATTCCTTCTCCGGTACGGAATCTGCCACGATCCCGGCGCCGCTTCTTATGAACACCCTGCCGTTCTTCTTATAAGCGATACGGATGGCAATGCAGGTATCCATGTTACCGCCGAAATCTACATAGCCTATGGCGCCACCGTAGATACCGCGCTTGTTATTCTCAAGTTCTCCTATCAGCTGGCAGGCCCTTATCTTGGGCGCTCCCGAAAGAGTTCCGGCGGGAAGCACTGCCTCTATGGCATCCAGCGCATCCTTATCATCCCGTATCTCACTGCGTACCGTAGAACCTATATGCATTACGTGTGAATATCTCTCTATGGAATGAAGCTTCTCTACCTCTACGGTGCCGAACTTGCTTATCCTGCCCAGATCATTGCGTCCCAGATCCACCAGCATGTTATGCTCCGCAAGCTCCTTCTCATCTTTAAGCAGCTCTTCCTCCAGAGCCTTATCCTCCGCTTCATCTTTTCCGCGGGGACGGGTTCCTGCAAGAGGGAAGGTATGAAGTATGCCATCCTCAAGCTTAACAAGGGTTTCCGGTGAAGCTCCCGCAACCTCCACATCGGTCCCCGAAAAATAGAACATGTAAGGCGAAGGGTTAATGGTACGCAGGCAGCGGTAAGTGTTCAATAAACTTCCCTCAAAAGGAGCGCTCAATCTGTTGGAAAGCACTATCTGGAAGATGTCTCCCTCACGGATATAATTCTTTCCGCGCTCTACCATATCGCAAAACTGTTCTTTGTTGAAAAGAGGTTCCACATCGCCCAAAAGCTTTCCGGGCTTTTCGGGCTTTCTCTCACCGAATTTTAAAAGCTGCACCATGTTCTTTAATTCCTCGCAGCCCTTACGGTAGGATTCCTCAACATCATCAAGTTTTACATTTACGATCAGGATTATCTGCTGCCTTACGTTATCGAAAGCTATAACCTTGTCAAAGAGCATCAGGTCCATATCCTGAAAACCTTCGCTGTCCTTTGCATTGCAGCGTGTGGTGGGCTCGCTGTAGTTAAGATAATCAAAGGAGAAGTATCCCACCAGACCGCCTGTAAATGCAGGAAGGTTTCCCAGCTTGGGGCTCTTATAATGTGAAAGCAGTTCCCTGAGATAACCCGAAGGATCAGGCATATCGATCTCTTCTTTATCTCCGTTTATGTGCTCGACCACGCCCTTTGAATCCCTGCAGCTTACTGCCAGCCTGGGGTCATATCCAAGAAATGAATAACGGCCCCACTTATCAACCGACTGGGCGGATTCCAGAAGGTAGCAGTGCTTTGAAGCTCCCTTAAGGATCCTTAAAGTTTCGATAGGCGTAGTGAAATCCGAAAGTATAGTTGTGCTCAAAGGCATAACATCAAACTTACCTTCCTTCGCATAACGCCTTACTTCTTCAATGTCCGGTGTGATGTTCATAAGTTCATCTCCTTTCCAGTTTATCTTGGAATTAAAAAATCCCTGACAGAAAAACAATTCTGTCAGGGACGAATATACTTTTAATATCCGCGGTGCCACCCTGTTTTACGATATTGCTATCGTACTCTTTGCGGGATACCTGCATATCCCCGGCAACTGACGTATGCCTTCACGTTGCAGAATACTCGGCTAATGCCTTTGACTGCACCCTCCGCGGCCCATTATGACGATCTGTTTCTCTCCCGGCTCTCACCTTCCCGGAATCTCTGTAGGGGCATTCATCGCCTTTACTTCCGCATCAATGGTTTGTTCAGTTGTGATGAATTTTATCACTGCGTTTTTTAGATGTCAATAATTTTTTTAGTAGCTGTAACCGCCGGTCTCGGGGAACCATTCCCTGAAGAATCCCTGATAATCGGCAAAGGTCCAGTTTTCCACCATACTTCTTGAAAGCAGTATATTCACGTAGGTATCTTCGTAACATCTGTAAACAAGATTGTATTCTCCGTCCTCTTCAAACGTAACCGCATCAGAGTCCCAGGTTCCTTCCATAGCCAGGTAAACAGGCGAGTAATCGTACGAACACTGCAGATCTACCATTATCCAGGCGTAGTTATCGGAATCCACCCTGGTATAGTAATCAAAACCGCCCTGTACGCTGTGAACCCCGTTTTCCAGGACTTCTTCCCAATAATCGTATTGGTAATCCACGTTGATCACTACATAGTTTTCATCCGCATCCCGGAATACCATGCTACCTGTCGGGGCCGGATCACCATAATAAGTGAAACCTTCTGCCGGTCTGACATATGCCACATTAAAATCCACATCAGCATCATACAACGGCATCAGATCGTTTCCAGCATTATCATTATCATCTTCATCGTCATACTCATCATCATTCTCATCCGCATCTTCAGCGGGCTCGGGCACATGATCAGCAGGCGGTGCGTTTACCTCATCTACCTCTTCTTCATCGGAATCATTTTTTTCTTTCTCACTTATGCGTTCTCTGTTTGAAGCCGGCTCATCAGAACCACACCCGCATAAAACAGCCGCACTCAACACGCCTGCTCCTATCATCGCCAACAGTCTCTTTTTCATAATCTCCTCCGCATTGCAGCCTTAAATATCTTACGCTCTGAGTTTCTTAATGAACTTCTCCATCCTCTCAAGCGCAGCCCTAAGAGCCTCGATGGAATAAGCATAAGATATACGCAGATAGCCTTCGCCGCAGTCACCGAAAGCAGTACCCGGCACTACAGCCACATGCTCTTCCCGTACGAAACGCATTGCGAAATCCTCGGAGCTTAAGCCGAATTCCTTAATGCAGGGGAATACATAGAATGCGCCGTAAGGCTCAAAGCACTGCAGCCCCATCTCCTTAAAGCTTTCCATCAGGAACCGTCTGCGCTGGTTATACGCATCCCTCATCTGTGCCACATCTTCATCGCCGTTCTTTAAAGCTTCCACAGCCGCATACTGGCTGGTGGTGGGCGCGCACATGATGGCAAACTGATGGATCTTTAACATCTGCTTAAGTATCACGGACGGAGCACAGGCATAACCAAGTCTCCAGCCGGTCATTGCATAGGCTTTTGAGAAACCGTTGATAAGAACTGTACGATCCCTCATGCCGGGCAGCTGTGTAATGGATACATGGTCCCCTTTATAGGACAGCTCGGAATAGATCTCGTCGCTTATCACATATAGATCATGCTTCTCTATCACGGCTGCAACTGCTTCCAGGTCGCTCCTCTCCAT
The DNA here is from genome assembly GCA_947169935.1 of uncultured Lachnospiraceae bacterium. Classification (GTDB taxonomy): domain Bacteria; phylum Bacillota; class Clostridia; order Lachnospirales; family Lachnospiraceae; genus NK4A136. The sequence continues at coordinate 22,906 of CAMVRS010000029.1, read as the reverse complement.
TATCGCACCGGTAGGGTTGTTGGGGAAAGGCAGTACCAGAAGCTTGGTCTTATCGGTAATTGCCTCCTCCAGCTCTGCTGCGGTAAGGCGGAATTCGTTCTCTTCTTTAAGGTTGATGATAACCGGCTTGCCTCCTGCCAGTATGCAGCAGGGTTCATAGGAAACATAGGAAGGCTGGGGTATCAGCACTTCATCCCCGGGATCCAGCATTGCACGCATGGCAATATCAATACCTTCCGAACCGCCGACGGTTACCATTATCTCATTATCTGGATCGTAGGATACTCCTATGCGCCTGGTGAGATAATTATTTATCTCCGTGCGCAGCTCCTTAAGGCCGGTGTTTGAAGTATAGAAAGTGCGGCCTCTTTCAAGGGAATAGATACCCTCATCCCTTATATGCCAGGGTGTATCGAAATCCGGTTCACCCACGCCAAGGGAGATAACGTCTTTCATCTCGCTTGCTATATCAAAAAATCTTCTTATACCTGATGGCTTGATGCCCTTTATTGTATTTGATAACGGGTCTCTCACGGGGTGATCACCTGCCTCTCATCGGGACTCTGCTTAGCCATAATGGTTCCGTGGTCCTTATATTTCTTGAGGATGAAATGCGTAGCGGTGCTCAGCACATTCTCAAGTGTTGAAAGCTTATCTGAAACAAAGCTGCTCACTTCCTTTATGGACTTGCCCTCAAGAGTAACCAGCAGGTCATAGCCGCCGCTTATCAGATATACGCTCTTTACTTCGGGATACATATAAATACGCTCCGCGATACGGTCAAAGCCCTGGCCTCTCTGCAGTGTGCAGCGTACTTCGATGAGTGCGGTAACGCTCTCCAGGGAGGTCTTCTCCCAGTCTATCATGGTATGATAACCACAGATAACGCCTTCTTCTTCCATCTCTTTCATTGCGGACGCCACTTCTTCATCCGCCGCCCCCAGACGTACCGCCAGCTCGTGAACGTCGACACGGCTGTCCCTCTCTATATTTTTCAGGATTTCTTCTCGTAACATGATTTACTCCTCCTCTATGTTTTATTTATAAGATCCTTCGTCGCTCTGCTCCTCAGGATGACACTTCCCGGGGGATACTGTGCTCCTCAGGATGATACTACCGGGGGTATTCTGCACTCCTCAGGCTTGCACTCTCTCGGGTGGTGTTAAGAATCTTTCCACCTCCCCATAAATGATAAGCCTTTTCTTATCCTGCGTGGTATGACCTATCAGCGCCGCATCCTTAAAGCCCGCCGCTTTAAGTTCCTCCACAGTGCTCAGGCCGTTTTCCGCATATATTATATACTGCCCGTCTGAATCCATGGTATAGGGATCGGCATCCAGTGTATTACAGATCTCTATCGTATCCTGATATACAGGTATATCATAAAGACTGACCCTGAGACCGCAGCCCAGTTCCTTTGCGCTCTGCCATAATGCGGCATTGATACCGCCTTCTGCTATCTGCCTTATGAGCCTGATCCCTTTATCTGCCGGGATCCCGATTTCCGGATCCCTTCGTTCTATAGCCTTATCTATATAGGCTTCGCCGTATCTTCGGACCAGCTCATCCTTATGCTGCAACGCCAGAGCCTGCGCGCCTTTCAGTGCTATGCAGCCGCTGACCAGAATATCGTATATCACGGCGTTGTGTCCTCCGCGGATGCTGCAGCAGCTTCCGCTTCCGCAGCCATTACCAGATCCATTATGCCGGGATAATCTTCGTATCCTTCCGGTATTGAAGGGGGATAAAGCTCCTCAAGAGGAAGTATAAAAACGCTCTCTCCGTTCTTTACAAAATCATATCCCCTGCTCATAAGCTGGCTTGCGGACTCTGCAGTATTGAGGGTCTGACCTACCCTGCCAAGCTTTACTTTCTTCACTCCGCCTTCGGTTACCAGCTCGGAGCCTGTCATCTCCGCATCATATATGCTGCAATTCTTCTCAAGCCAGCTGATGGCTGCCTCTTTATCAAGGCTCACCTCAAGAGGGATATCCATGCCGGCCTGTTCCATATCCTTATCAAGGGTATAACGTGCCACCACATCGCGGCCGTCTCTTATATGTGCTGCCTCTTCTATAGCCTCGGGATTTACCCAGTATGCGCTAAGATCTCTTAAGCTGACCTGCACCTTCTTATCCTGGGCTACCATCACACTGAACGTTGTATCGAATATACCGTCAAGATGCTCCTGAACCTTAGCCCTGGCCTGGGCTACAGAGAGTCCGGATACATCCACATCGCCCACTCTGGTATTCTCAAAAAGCAGCACGCTGTCTATGTCCTCTGCAGCTTCCACTCTTTCCGGATGCCCCGAGGTATCGACTTCCGTAACATGGGTACGTATTACATACCAAATGATGAGCACCAGGCAGAAAAGCACAAGAACGAACGCAACCGCAATATTAGAAAGACGCTCCCTGTCTGCTTCGTCATACTGCGAAGTACGGGAGGGTCTGCGTTCCGAATAAATGTCCTTTTTCATCTTTATAATCTGTAATCCTTCATCGCGCACTATGCATGAACTTGCATACTGTGCTAAAATGTTTTACACTATCAACTGCCCAGGGCAGCTGCGATCGTAGGCAGTACCATGGCCAGTGTAAGTATGATTATCATAACGGTGGTAAAGACCTTACGTTTTTTGTTATTATTGAACATATTTATCACCTCACATTTCGGAGTATATTTTATATGTTTATGCCCGTTTTAGCAAGCTGTTTTATACTGGTTGGCGCCATTGCCATATTCGGCAAAAAAGGCGAAAACAGCATGAAAGAGAAGCTTGAAAAATTTCAGGAACGTGAACGCGCAGCAAATGAAGTCCGCCGCAAGCCTTTGGATGACCTGGATTATCTTACCGTCCCCGACGAATTCTTAAGCTTTCCTTATGACGAAACATCCCATGACGCCACGGAAGGCCGAAGGATACTTGAAAGCTTAAAGTCTGAAAAGATCGTTAATCTTACGGGGCTGAGCAATACCGATCTGAAGGAGCGATACGGCGTGGCAAACCTGCCGGATCTGATGCGCTTCGACCAGAACTACACCTCTCTGGTACGTGCCTTACAGATGTATGCTGCCTATCTTTCGGAAGCCGGCTATGAAGATCAGGCTGTTAAGCTCCTGGAATATGCTGTTGAAAGCAGGAGTGACGTCAGTTCTTCCTACAGGCTTCTGGGCAAACTGTATGTAAAGAACGGCCGCAGCTCAGAACTGGACAAGCTCATACAAAAGGCCACAGAGCTCAATTCCCCTTTGACTGCTTCCATTGTACGCAGCCTGGAGGATATGAAAGATCCTTCGTTTCGCTCAGGATGACACGCCGTTCAGGTCGATACAGGGGATTTTATGCCCCAGATCAGATTTCTCCACTGTTCCAGCTGTTCTACGGTAAGGAAACCGATGGAAGTTCCAACATATCCTATCTTATATGACGCAAACAGCATCGCATCCTTGATGGCAGATGTTGAATCCCCATTCTCAAGGTAGAAGTGCAAAAAGCACGCCAGCAGCGCGTTTCCTGCGCCGGCTGTATTTACGACTTCGTTTGTCTGCACGGTATTGTAATGCACGTTGATATTGCGCTTACGGTCATACAGTACCAGCCCCTTAGCGCCCTGTCCCAGTATGATTATGTCCGTGCCGTATTTATCGGCTATGCTCTTCACGAATTCAAAGGGATCCTCTGCTATGGTATCATCGCTGAAATACAGTACTGACGCCGAACTGAGGAAGTCTACATTATACTGTTCCTTCTCACGGTGGAATTCATGGATGTTAACGGCTATAGGTTTATTATAGCGTTTGGCAATATCAATAAACGGTCTGCAGAAATTTGCATTCGAAAGCACCACCATATCGCTGTAGGCAACACAGGGCGCCACCATCGACATATCATAATCTATATCACGAAGATCCTTGATATCTTCAAATATCTGCTGGTTTCTTTCTTTATCACATAATATTACCTGCATGGGGATATGCTCTACCAGCGGCATCATATAATCCGTCGAAATGGTAACCTTACGTCCGGGAGGGTTGATCAGGCTCATATCCTGTTCCCTGCCCACCACAGACATAAGCTGTGCATTGTCCCCCAGCCAGGTAAGGGCCAGAGCCTCGTTGTAAGCGTCGCCGCCCGCAGAGATATGTATGGAATTGGGCGCGCTGGTAAGCGGCTCATACGCCACGGGAAGCTTTTCAACATTAACTATTGTCTCAACCTGGGTGATACCCGCTACAACAAAATTACTCATAGGCCTCTCCTTTACTTATAACTGTTCACGTACTCAAACTCTTCCCTTAACTCATCTGCAGTATCCTTGGGCAGACCCAGCTGCTCAAGAGCATCTACCAATTCATCCAGATCACAGTCTCCCAGATAAGGCAGCAGCTCCATGGTGCTGTTAACCTTTACTGTCTGCTTGTTGGTAGGGAATTCCAGATCCCCTGCCTTGGAAAGCTTGATGCTGTAGCTTATGCCTATCTGCCTCTCACCATCGTTATCGATATAGAATGATTCCGTCACATCCAGATCATTCCTTTTAACCTCGATCACCAGCTCGCCATCAAGCATATCCAGCATATCTTCAATATCATCGTCTTTAGCCTCATCACGGATGAGATCGCAGATCGGCTCCAGCTCCATCCTGAATACGCCGCCCTTGTCGGAAACATTCTCAATAGAGAAAGGTATCTCCAGTTCATCTGCTTCTTCTATAAACATGGTCCCCTTCATGCTGACGCCGGAAAGACCAACGCTGCCTTCACCGGTGACGGAAAAGAGCTCCTTCTTGCCCTGGGTTGCGCTAAGCTCAAAATATGCCTTGCCGCCTTTAACGACATATCCGCCCAGCAGTACATCTTTGCCATCTATCATACTGCCGCCGATTATCTTTCCCTTATTATCAACATAGAGCTGTATTTCCGGCTCGACATCTGCCTCATAATCATCCAGAGCAGTCTCTGCCTTCTCCAGTTCTGCCATGATCTGCTCCCAGATCTCGTCCGGATCCACATCTGTTCCGACAGCGGATTCTTTCATGAAATTATAGAATGCGTCCTCCAGATCGCTGTCTTTCTGCATCTCTTTGATAACAGCCAGCATTATATTCTTCTGAAGGTCTTCATCATACTCAAAGCTCAATACAGTACATTTCTGACTCTGCCCGTTGATCACAAGCTTATCATCGCTCATATCTACGTCTTCGATCTGCTCGAGGATCGCAGTAAGATAACGTTCCTTCATGGATGAAACCGTTTTAGGCGAAGGCATTGCATTATAAACGTTTGAATTGCCTGCAAACATGCCGTTTATCAGATCAAGCTCATCATCCTTAAGGAAGTTGGAAAGCTTGACAGCCGCATAATCCTCATTTATCTGAGGCACGCGGATATAAGCCGTCGATTTGGAAGCATCATACATTTCCTCAATAGTAAGGAGATAATCCTTATCCTTAAGCTGGATAGCCTGCATTGCGGATGCACCGTCTTCCCCGCGCTGGCCTTCAAATTTAAGAGCTATATCCTGCCATGCATCCAGACGGATATCGGTATTACCTTTGTCATCATCATCCCAGTAATAGCTGTAATAGGAATTACTCTTATTGATATAGTCACTGATAGAGTCCTCAACAGCTTCCATCATATCCTCAGACATCTGAAAGCGCATCTCGCCCTCCACCTTCATCTGATCCAGATCGGCCATCTGCTTATAAGCAGCTTCATAACCCTTGATGCCCTTGTCCCAGTCCTGATTCTCTACGACATACTGCAGGTACTCTTCGGGCGATTTGCTGGATTTGGCGATACTGTTTGCGATCACATCCTTCATAAGGAATAAGATGACACCGCCACCCACCAGAACAACAGCCACCAGAGCCACTATCAAAGGCCAGATTTTCTTATTTTTCTTACCGGATCCGGGATCTGCCGGAGGAGTCTGCATGAAAACAGGCGACATATAATCCGATGCCCCGGAATTAAACACGCCTCCCTGATCAGCGCCCATTACCGGCATGGTCTCCGGAACACTTCCCTGCCCGGAAGCTGCATCAGGGATACCTGCGCTCCCCTGAACATCTCCGGTATTCTGTATATCTGTCCCATTCTGTGTGTCAGTACTGCCGGGCGTAACCGGCATGTTGTTGTCTTCAAAACCTTCCATAATTTTATACCTCCCTCTTATGGATACAATCCATAATATTATATGCTTACAGAAAAACCTTGTCAATCTTGCGCAATATAAGGCTTTATGTTAGAATGTGAATCCGTCAGGAAATATGAAAATGAAAGGATCTGATGATATGTTCGGTTTTGGAAAAAAAGAAGAAAAAAAGGAAGGACCTGTAAAAGATACAACTGAAAATACCGGAGATGAGAAAGTCGTTATAACCAAAGATATGCTGGTTACCGACGCCATGATGCTCAATCCGAATCTGGCTCCCGTTCTCATGCAGGCCGGAATGTATTGCTTCTCCTGTCCCGCATCCATGGGCGAGACTCTGGAAGAAGCTGCGATGGTACACGGCTTTGATGTGGATGATATCCTGGAGGCCGTAAACAAACTGGAAGCCGAAGGCTGAAAAAAGGGGGGGCATCCCCTTTTTTTATTTGTCTTATTTCATATATTTAAAGAAAAAAGCTGTATCTTTCGATACAGCTTTTGTAATATATAATTTCCGGGTCGGATCAGCTATTATATAAGTAATCTGGTTTATATCGAAACCGATTATTTCTTCTTGGTAGCTGTCTTCTTTGCAGCGGGCTTCTTTGCTGCTTCCTTCTTCTCTGCAGGCTTAGCTGCTGCTTTTGCGGGCTCTGCCTTCTTCTCAACGGGCTTTTCTGCTGCCTTTACAGGCTCAGCTGCCTTTGCGGGCTCTGCCTTTTTCTCTGCGGGCTTAGCTGCTGCCTTTGCGGGAGCTGCCTTCTTTTCTGCAGGCTTAGCTGCTGCCTTTGCAGCGGGCTTGCTTACAAGCTCCTTGATGATAGCTGCCTTATCTGCATCACCCTGGATCTCAAGAACGTTTGCATCTGCCTTTCCGTCAAGATAAGCAATGAAATCGTTTCCGTCTGCGATAACCTTTGCATCATGATCGAAATACTCATAGGGAGCAACTTCGATCTTGCCTTCCTTTACTGCTACATAGAATGCGCCTTCGCCTTCGCCGGTGATATCAACCTGAACAGCTGCCTCACCCTTTGCTTTAAGCTTGGTGGCCTTTTTGCTAACATAGCTCACGATCTCTTCATAAGTCATAGTCTTGATCCTTCCTCCCTTTAAACCTCATATGCGCTGTGATATGGTATGTCGCGCCCTTTGATTACTCGATATAATATAACCCTTTTCTCTCAAATCGTCAACATTTTATTGAATTTTTGTTAAAAACTAACAACGGAACCTTATGTTTTACACCTTCTATAATCCAAGATTTCCCATTTTTCGGGCATTTGAGACGCTTCGGGAGCCCTCAGACTTACGCATTTCGCGTTTTGGACACAAAAAAAGCTCTCTCCGCGAACGGAGAGAGCCCAATGAGATCATCTTATTCCTCGGAAATAGCCCCTACAGGACATACACCTGCGCAGGAACCGCAGCTGATGCAGGTATCGGGATCTATCTCATACTTGCCGTCTCCCTCATTGATAGCACCTACAGGGCATCCGCCTGCACAGGTACCACAGGATACGCAACTGTCATTGATCACAAAAGCCATTTTCTTTACCTCCTGTTCTTATTTATAACTACTGTAATGCAGTCTCTTTACATCGCCCATATATTATCACAGGGCATGTTGTTAGTGATATAAAATCATTGTTAGCCAAAAGAAACCAAAATGATCCTTCGCTCGGGATTACTGCTCCGGCTTCAGCTCCGCGCGGCGCTTACGCACGCCGTCCAGAATGACTTCTTTCTTTTCTATAGCCTCTGCCTGGGTCATGGCCGGCACATCCTTAAGGCGGTACTCCAGTCCCAGCTTCTCATACTTGGGAACTCCCATTGTATGATAGGGCAGAACATCCAGTGCCTTCAGATTACCCAGTCCACCGATGAAGTATCCCAGATCAAAGAGATATTTATCATCATCCGTGATACCGGGTACTACCACATGACGTATCCAGACATCCACATGTTTCTCATCCAGATACTTTGCAAAAGCCAGTATACCGTCATTTGGCTGCGAAGTAAGCCATTTATGCTTTTCGGGATCGATATGCTTGATATCCAGCATCACCAGATCCGTCTTTTCCATCAGCTTATCCAGGGTTTTGTTATATTCGGTATCTCCGGGATGATACATTATGCCCGAAGTATCGATACAGGTGTGGATCCCCTTTTCCTTTGCCAGGGTAAAAAGCTCCAGCAGGAAATCCACCTGCATCAGAGGCTCACCACCCGTTACCGTAATGCCGCCGCCTTCATAAAAGCCCTTATTTCTTTCAAACTGCTCTATCAGCTCCGAAGCTTCCGTTGGTGTGCCGCCCGTGGGATCCCAGGTATCGGGATTATGGCAGTATGCACAGCGCATTGGACAGCCCTGCAGGAAAATGACAAACCTGACGCCGGGACCGTCAACCGTTCCGAAACTCTCTGTTGAATGTATTCTTCCTTTTACGCTCATTCCACACCTCTTCTGATCACTTCAATACACATACGTCCGTTATGATACGGACATTTCCAGGGTTCCACTATCTCTCTCCTTTTGGGATCCGGCGATCCGTCGGCCGCCACTCCGGAGAACCATTCGCTCCCTTCGCGGTGATCGATGGAATAGGTCTTTATGAAATCCCACTCGGCTCTTGCAGCCTCAAGGAAATCCGTCTGTGAATTATCTTTCTGATAAGCATTTATAAAACCTATCAGGGTTTCCGCCTGTACCCACCAGATACGGTCGGTATTTACAACACCTTTATCACATTCGTTTGCCAGCGAGTGTCCGTCAAAGGCAACTTTCTTTACATTACGCGCCAGATCAGCGGTTATGGGGCTCAGTTTCTCCGTATATGCCTTATCGCCTAATATTTCCAGCCCCCTGTCGATCAGCCAGGAAGTTTCGATATCGTGGCCATAAGAATACAGATCAATCAGCGTGTTGTATTCATGGTCAAAGAATACCTCCTGCCTGTGAAGCGCGGGATTGTAGATCTTGTCCGCAAAACAATCCAATATCCAACGCAGCCTTTCTGCAACTTTCTCCTTTTTATCCACACGATAGAGCTCTGTGTATGCTTCAAAAACATGCAGCAGCGTGTTCATGGTACGGTCTGCCATAACGCCGTTCTCGGAGAGTTTATCATTGCCCGCAGGCCTGAACTCCTCGTCAAAAGCCTCAAGATATCCGCCTTCGTCACGGCACTTTGTCTCTATTATGTCAAATAAGCTGTATGCTTCTTCCAGCGCCTGCTTATCACCTGAAGCATCATAATAAGAAGAAAGCGCATAGATGCAGAAAGCCTGGTTATAGGTATGCTTTGTGGTATCCAAAGGCTTACCGTCATAGCTCATGGACCAGTATACGCCGCCGTTCTTGCGATCCAGGCAACAGTCGCGAAGGAACTCATAGCCATGACGCGCCTCATCCAGAAGCGTTTCATCCTTCAGGCACATATATGCATTGGAAAAGAACCATGTGATACGGTTATTGAGTATGCAGCCTTTTTCGGCCTTTTTATCCAGATTCAGATCGTAATCCAGAAGCCCGTAATAGCCCCCGAACTCATCATCCCGAAGCTTTTTCCAGAACGGGATGATGTGGCCGGTAAGCTCGCTTTTTACTTCGCTTATCATTGACATTGTTGTTACCTCCGATAAGATCCTTCGCTTCGCTCAGGATGACACGGTCAACCCTTCTCTTCGTACGTTCTTACATAACGGTCGTTCTGTCCTGTCAGCTTAAACGAACCTTGTACAACGTAATGTTTTGCTTCTGTCTGGTTATGAGCTACCATGGAAGCTTTTGCCGAAGAAACCGTAAGTGCCGCTATGATGATCGATACTACCGCTGCTGCTGCCAGGAACATGAAATCCCCGCCGCCGATAAAGTATGCCAGTACCTCTGTAATAACCAGTGATATGATAAGAGTGAGCATAAACATCTTGGTACTCTTGCCGCTGTCCACAGGCATATCACCGGTAACCTTTCCGGTCTGTCCGTTTACTGCAAAAGTATACTGTCCGCCGTTCCAGCGTGTGGTGAGCATCCATACGGGAAGCATGCAGTAGCTGATATTACCGTTATCAATCTTTACATTGCAGGATTCGGTATTGACGGAATCGTAATTCTTTACTGTCTCACGTACCGACTGCTCTGTGGTAGTACGTATACGCTTATCAACACGTTCTTTAACATCTTCGGGTGATTCATCATACTTATTTGCCAGATATCCGGAAAAATAAGCCGAATTGTAAGCCGTCAGTTTTGAATAATCAAAGGGCTCGATGGAATCCATGTACTCATCCTTCATCTCCTTTGATCCGTCAGCAGGCACCTTTTCATAGCGCATCTTAGCGGCACGGCTTACGGCGTACTCTTCAACCTCTTTCCAGTTCTCCGTCTTCTGCTCTCCGTTTACCGTCACATTCTTGGTAAATCTTCTCTTTACCTTGGTAGCCTTATAAAATCCGTGGCCTTCAACATCACAGTCAAAAAGCCAGAAAGGAACATATACGCCCTGGATCTTCTCCATACGGTTATTACTTATGAAAGAATCCGGGATAAGCTTCTTTCCGCTGTAGAATTCCTTCATCTTATTCATTGCAGTATCTTTATTCACTGCAAAAGGTATGATGCCGTCAGGCAGGTTCATTCCTTCGAAAGTAGACTGTACGATAGCCGGATTGCCGCAGTAAGGGCATTCGGTAGCTCCCACCTGTCCGTCGCTTACCAGTACGGCGCCGCAGGCCTTGCATTCCCACTCAGCCATTCCCTGTGCGCCGGCCTCAAGAGTCTGCCCCTGAGCCTGCGACCAGTCGGTCTTTTCCTCTTTTTTCATGTCGTTTGCGCTGAACTGTGACATATCGAATTCGCTCTCACAGTATACGCAGACCATCTTCTGAACATCCCCGCGGAATTCCAAAGGTCCGGTACAGTTCGGACACTGGTATTCCTGCAATTTGTTTTCTGCCATGTTCCCCTCCTTTTTATTAATGCGCCGCCCTGTTAATATGCTTTATGCCGTTATTTCCGGGGCGCAATTTTCCTCAGATATAATACCATATTAAAGACAGTACGGTCAATTATTCTTGCATATTGCCGGGGGCAAAAAAATATTTGCAAAAAATAAAGATACGATATAGAATGTTAGCGTTATCAAACCATCAGGGAGGTGCAAAATGCCGAAGGATCCCAACATGCTTTTAAGCTATGTTAACACGCAGCTGCGCGACAATTATGATTCCCTTGAGGATCTGGCCGCCGCTAACGACGTATCTGCCGCAGATATCTGTGATAAACTGGCAGCCATCGGCTATGTATATGACGAGGCCCTGAAGCGCTTCATCAACAAATAATATTAAGGAGAAAGAGAAATGAAACAAAGACCTGTTGTATTAATGGTACTCGACGGCTACGGTATCTCCGAAAACCCCGAGGCAAATTCCATCGCTATCGCAAAAACCCCCGTAATGGATAAGCTCGAGGCAGAATGCCCTTTTGTTAAGGGTTATGCTTCCGGTCTGGCTGTAGGACTTCCCGACGGACAGATGGGTAATTCCGAAGTAGGACATATGAACATCGGCTCAGGCCGTATCATCTATCAGGATCTTACACTGATCACAAAGTATATAGAAGACGGCGTATTCTTTAAGAACGAAGAACTGCTCCGCGCTATCGAAAACTGCAAAAAGAACAATTCCGACCTTCATGTATGGGGTCTGCTCTCCGATGGCGGCGTACACAGCCATAATACACACCTTTATGCCATCCTTGAGCTCTGCAAGAAGGAAGGTTTCGAGCGCGTTTATCTTCATCCTTTCTTTGACGGCCGCGATACCCCGCCTGCATCCGGTAAGGATTACCTGCAGGAGCTGGTCGACAAGACCAAAGAGATCGGCGTAGGCAAGGTTGCATCCCTTTCCGGACGTTACTATGCTATGGACCGTGATAACAACTGGGACCGTATACAGAAGGCATATGACAGCCTGGTACTGGGCAAGGGTGTGATCGCTGCGGACCCCGTTGCTGCAATGCAGGCTTCCTACGATGACGGCGTTACCGACGAGTTCGTACTGCCTACCGTTATCACTGACGCCGACGGCAAGCCGATCTCCGTTGTAAAGCCGAACGATTCCGTGATCTTCTTCAACTTCCGCCCCGACCGTGCAAGAGAGATCACCAAGGCATTCTGCTTTACCGATGAAGATATCGCTGCACAGGCAGGCGATGCTTCCGATACCAAGTGCATCAAGCACTTAAAGCGTGCAAACGGCTTCATGCCTCTTACCTATGTATGCTTCAAGGATTATGATGAGACCATCCCCAACAAGTTCGTGGCATTTAAGAAGGAAGAGATCGTCAATACCTTCGGCGAGTATCTTGCAAATAACGGTCTTAAGCAGCTGCGTATCGCAGAGACCGAGAAATATGCGCATGTTACTTTCTTCTTCAACGGCGGTATCGAAGAACCCAACAAGGATGAGGACCGTATCCTGGTAAATTCACCCGCTGTTGCCACCTATGACTTAAAGCCCGAAATGAGCGCTCCCGAAGTAAGTGAGAAGCTTGACGAGCAGATAACCTCCGGCAAGTATGATGTGATCATCATCAACTTCGCAAATCCCGACATGGTAGGACATACCGGCGTTCTGGAAGCAGCTGTCAAGGCAGTTGAGCGTATCGACCAGTGCGTTGGAGCTGCCGTAGAAGCAGTAAAGAAGATGGATGGCGTGCTCTTCATCTGTGCGGACCATGGTAACTGCGAGCAGATGATCAATTACGAGACCGGTGAGCCTCATACAGCACATACCACCAATCCCGTTCCTTTCATCCTCTACAACTATGATCCCGCATACACCCTGCGTGAGGGCGGCCGCCTCTGCGACATAGCTCCCACCCTGCTGCAGATCATGGATATGCCCCAGCCCAAGGAGATGACCGGAGAGTCACTGCTGATAAAGAAGTAATCTTAAGCTCAAAGATCCTTCGCCCGCAAAACGGCGAAGGATCTTTTTTTATTTCTCCGGTACAAAGTAAAAATGACAGTGGTTAAACTGTCATTTTCAGAGAAGGTATTTCTTTCTAATGGGGTTATAGCAAAAAACTATAAAATGTATTGGGGGTTACAATAGGCATTATATCAGATAAAGGATATTAGTCTATTCTCAAAAATCACAAATTTTACAAAGCTTTTGACTTTTTTTTGTGTAAAATATTTAATTCTTCCTCTGTAAGCTCACGAAACGCCCCTTCTTCAAGGCTTTCATCCAGCTGCAGCTCCCCTATAGACAGGCGTTTTAAGTATATCACCTCTTTGCCTCTGGCCAGGAGCATGCGTTTTATCTGATGATATTTACCCTCACTTATAGTGATACGTGCGCTGCAGGGATCCTCCGGATCGATCTCCAGCAAAGCTTCCTTAAACCTGGTCCCGTCTTTCAGTTCAATGCCTTCCTTAAAAACAGCCCTATCCTCTGCATCCATAGGTTTATCCGTCTTTAAAAGATAGCATTTATCCACATGATGCGAAGGTGCCATGAGCTCATGGTCAAGCTGCCCGTCATCAGTGATGATAAGAAGCCCGACAGTATCTTTATCAAGCCTCCCCACCGGAAAGAGCCTTTTTCTCATATTCTCCGGGAACAGATCCAGGACCGTCTTCTGCCTGTCATCCTCTGTTGCCGTAATGACCCCGGCGGGCTTGTTCAGCATATAATAAAAATGATCCCTGTGACTGATGAGGGCGCCGTTACATTCAACTGTATCGGCTCCGCCCACAGCCATTCCGGGATCGGATGCTTTAATTCCGTTAACGGATACAAGGCCTTTCTTTATAAGCTGCTTTACCTGGCTGCGGCTGCCTGCGCCCATATCAGCCAGATACTTATCCAGTCTCATACAGCCTTGGGGAAAAGGGATTCGAATTCCTCCCTGTTAATGCGTTCCTTCTCTATAAGCAGTGCTGCGCAGGCATGAAGGATATTGATATTCTCCTCCAGTATGCGTCTTGCCTCGTTATAACACTCATCAACGATAAGCTTAACCTCCGCATCTATCTCAGAGGCTTTCTCCTCGCTGGTGGTCTTTGCATGTGCCAGATCCCTGCCTATGAACACCTCATTATCGTCGTCCTCGTAGCATATAGGCCCCAGGGATGACATACCGAAGCGAGTGACCATGCTGCGGGCCAGTTTGGTAACATTTTTGATATCTGCAGACGCCCCTGTAGAAACATCCTTGAATATGATCTCTTCTGCAAGGCGCCCTCCTAAAGATACCATAATACGCTGACGCAGCTGCTCCTTTGTCTGGTGCATATCATCATTATCGGGTACAGGCATCATGTAGCCCGCAGCGCCTTCACCTGTAGGTATTATGGATACGGTATAAACAGCCCCTGTAAGAGGCAGCAGATGCATCAGTATCGCATGGCCTGATTCGTGATAAGCCGTTATCTTCTTATCGTGATCGGTGATTATATGGCTGCGCTTTTCTGTACCTATGCCCACCTTGATAAAGCTCTTCTTAACATCCTCCTCATTAAGGAAAGATCTGTTTTCCTTGGCTGCCTTGATAGCAGCTTCATTCAGCAGATTCTCCAGATCGGCACCGGAGAACCCGGATGTAGTCCTTGCGATCTCCTTAAGGTCTATATCCTCTCCAAGAGGCTTGTTCTTTGCATGAACCTTAAGTATATCCTCACGGCCCTGGACATCCGGCAGGCTCACGGTTATCTTCCTGTCAAAGCGTCCGGGACGCAGTATAGCGGGATCCAGTATATCCACCCTGTTGGTGGCCGCCATGACGATTATTCCCTCGTTAGCCTCAAAACCATCCATCTCCACCAGGAGCTGGTTTAAAGTCTGCTCACGTTCATCATGTCCGCCGCCCATACCTGCGCCGCGCCTGCGGGCCACTGCGTCTATCTCATCTATAAATACGATGCAGGGTGCATTCTTCTTTGCCTCTTCAAAAAGATCCCTTACACGGCTTGCACCAACGCCGACGAACATCTCCACAAAATCCGAACCGGATATTGAAAAGAAAGGTACTTTGGCCTCACCGGCTATAGCCTTTGCCAGCAGGGTCTTACCGGTACCGGGACGGCCCTCCAGCAGTATGCCTTTGGGTATCCTGGCTCCCAGAGCCGTATACTTGCCCGGATCCTTAAGGAAATCCACCACCTCATCCAGGTCGTCTTTCTCCTCTTTAAGGCCGGCAACATCAGCAAATGTTACTTTTGAATCCGTGACCATCTGCGCCCGGCTCTTGCCGAAATTCATCATACGGCTGCCGGCTGAACCGCCGCTCTGGTTGTTCATCATATTGCTGTAGAAGAATACAAAGATAATGAGTACCAGGAGACTTGGCAACACATACATCACAAACCAGTTATCCTCCGGCACATCCTCTATCTTCACGGCTATACCCATCTCGCGGGCTTCGGATTCGATCTCTCTTACATCCGTAGCATTAAAATGATGCGTTATATAGTCGCCGGTGAGCACATAGACCGTACCTGTAGGCACTTCCTTATTCTGCTCTATGGTGATACTTACCACCTCTCCGGCCTTAACAGACTTCTTATAATCATCATAGGTATAGTTATTATTCCTCTTGGTTGAGAAACTGATCCATATGGCCGCAGCCAGAAGGATTATGATTATCAGAAAAACAAAACTGTAACTCGATCTTTTCATTGTTAATGCACTCCCTGATCATATGAAAACAGGCTATATTATATACATAATTAAGAAATTAAGCAAGTATTGCATATCTTGGGCAGATTGCGCAACATTTACACAATATGCTGTGGTTGACACGTATCAGCGTATGAGTTTATTATATTAAGTAGTTATGTAAACAGGGGGAATTTATGGCTTCTTCACGTAAAAAGAAGAATAATGTTGCATTCCGCAAAGAAAAAAAGCGCGGCCGTCTGGGCATTTTTATGGCGCTCTTTATCTTTACGGCCCTGGTTTGCATGTTCGGCTACAACAGCTATACCCTTGATAAGCAGCAGAAACAGCTGGACCGCGAAATGGCGATACTTGAAGAAAAGCTGGCAAGTGAAAAGTCGCGCGAACAGAATCTGGCTGAATTTGAGACCTTCACCCACACAAAAAAATATGCAGAACAGGTAGCCAAGGAGAAGCTTGGTTATGTATATAAGGGCGAGATAATCTTCCAGAGGGATTAATGTCAATGGATCTGAAAGAAAGAGTCCGCCGATCTATCACAGCGCAGGGGCTGATCGGGCCGGGAGATACCGTTTTATGCGGTGTATCCGGCGGTGCCGATTCACTCTGCCTTTTTATTTTGCTCCATTCGCTTTATAAAGACAGTCCAGTCCGGCTTCATGTCATGCATATCCATCACCACTTAAGGGAAAGCGCAGATGAAGACGCTGCTTTTGTGCGCCGGCTCTGCGAAGAGCTTTCCGTGCCTTTTGAACTCCGGGATGTGAATGTGACGGGATTGGTTGAAGAAAAAGGGTTATCCACAGAAGAAGCTGCCAGGATCCTGCGCTACCGTGCTTTCGAAGAAAAGCTCTGCTCTATCGAGCCCGATAAGGCAAAGCGCCGCCTGGCAGTAGCCCATAATATGAATGATGATGCGGAAACGGTACTGCACAATCTCTTCCGCGGCAGCGGCCTTAAAGGTCTGGGCGGCATCCGCCCCCTACAGTCCATGGAGAACTATACTCTCATAAGACCTCTTCTGGATGTATCCCGCGCCGAGATAGAAGAATACCTTAAGGCCGCCGGTCTTGAATGGCGTACCGATGAAACCAATCTGAGTGATGATTATGCGCGAAACCGTATAAGAAACAATCTGCTGCCGATGGCAGCATCACAGATAAACGAACGCGCTGCGGAACATATCCACAGTGCTGCCGATCAGTTAAGATCTGCCGAGGATTTCATCTCGGCACAATTGGATGATGCTTTCAAAGCCTGTATCACTGACATTGCTGACGGCATCAGGATAGACCGCGCTGCTTTTCTGGCACTCCACCCCTATCTTCAGCAACGCCTGGCCCTTAAATGCATGGAATACGTCAGCGGCTATGCAAAGGACATATCCGGCATCCACGTAGAAGTCCTCTGCGGCCTCTTCAGCCTTCCTACCGGCAAGATGCTGGATCTTCCCCACCGTCTCCATGCTGTCCGCGCCCGCGGATACGTAGAGCTTGTGCGGAAGTAGAACCGGTACTCAGCTCACGTATTCATACATATTTTCCGCATCTTCCTTGCGGATGCTCTCCTGCACGTTCAGAACCTTCACCTTCGTTTCCTTGTTGCCAAAAGCTATGGTTATGATATCGCCGGCCTTTACTTCAGCTGAAGCCCGGGCCACTTTGTCATTGAGCATCACACGTCCTGCATCGCAGGCCTCATTGGCTACGGTGCGGCGCTTGATCAGCCGGGATACTTTTAAATACTTATCTAATCTCATTTTTCTTTCCTCTGTGCATAAAAACAGGGTGCACATAGCGCGCACCCTGCATGATCATCTACAGCTTTTATATATTAGCCGATAGCATCCTTGAAAGCCTTACCAGCCTTGAACTTGGGTGCCTTGGAAGCAGCGATCTTCATGGTAGCGCCGGTCTGAGGGTTACGTCCGGTACGTGCGCTTCTCTTGGTAACTTCGAAAGTACCAAAGCCTACTAACTGAACCTTGCCGCCCTTCTTAAGCTCCTTGGTAACAGTCTCGGTGAAAGCTGCTAATACAGCATCAGCATCCTTCTTGGAGATGCCAGCCTTATCTGCGATTGCTGCAACTAATTCTGTCTTGTTCATTACTAAATCCTCCTACTATAATGTGTTATTATGTAACCTTTTCTGAAAAAAGCTACATGTACCTTTATATTCGTTTTTGCCTTATTTGTCAATACTTTGCCACAATATAATGTGATTTTTCGCCGTATTTGCGCTAACTGTGGTGGTTATGTACTTTATTTTCACTGAATTTTGTGGAGTTTGCATATTGAAATTTCAAAAAACAGCGTTTTTATGCGCCTTTCAGCCCTTATGTACCGCGTCATACACCTCACGCTTGGGGATACCGCGGTCTAAGGATACCTGTTTTAAAGCCGCCTTATGATCCATGCCCTGCGCTTCATACTGTGCCACATGATCGGCTATCGAGATGTCATCCCAGGAGGAGCGCTGCTCCTTAAGCAGTTCTTCCTCATCGCGGCCTTCGATCACCAGCACATATTCGCCGCGGGGCTCATTCGCCTCATAAAAAGCCACAGCTTCGGCCAGACGGATATGTTTTATTTCTTCAAAACGCTTGGTAAGCTCACGGCATACGGCTATGCGGCGGTCTCCCAGTGCACCATACAGTTCGGAGAGGGTCACCTTAAGATGATGAGGCGCTTCATATACGATGATGGTACGGGTCTCCACCTTTAATTCATCAAGGATCCGCCTGCGCTGCTTCTTATCCGAAGGCAGAAAAGCCTCAAAGCAGAACCGCCTGGCGGGCAGTCCGGAGAGGGTAAGCGCTGTGATACAGGCCGCAGGTCCGGGCAGGCTGCTGACCCTTATGCCCTCTTCTATGCACATTGCCACAAGTGTCTCCCCCGGATCCGAGATACAGGGGGTCCCCGCATCCGTGATCAGGGCAATATTCTGCCCCTTGCGCATCTTTTCGATCAAGGTGCGGGCCTTATCATATTTATTATATTCATGATAACTGGTAAGAGGCGTCTTTATCCCGAAATGATTGATCAGCTTAAGGCTGCCGCGGGTATCCTCCGCAGCTATCAGATCCGCATCCTCAAGCGTCTCCAGGACCCTGGCCGTGATATCGCCCAGATTACCTATGGGGGTAGCGCAAAGATACAGCATGCCGCATTCAGAAGCCATAATCCCTCCTCATCTCATCGCTGTAGACATCTTTCTCTTCATATAAGATCAGCGGTTTTTCCACCTTCATGCCCTTACGCCCTTCTTTGACCGCCTCTATCAGTACCATTGAAGGCTCCCTGTCAGCAAAAGGATGAACCATACGCAGACGTTTAGGCTCCATGCGGTTTGCGGAAAGCGTACAGAACAGCTCTGAAAGCCGCTCCGGTTTATGCACCAGGAACAGGCTGCCGCCATGAGGCAGCACGATAAAGCTCTGTTTCACCACATCTTCAAAACAGCATAATATCTCGTGCCTGGCTATAGCCAGAGGACTGTCTGGATTAGTGAGTCCGCTGCCGGCCGCCATATAGGGCGGATTAGAGCAGACACATGAAAAAGAAGCAGGGCCGAAAAGCGCGCCCGCTTCTTTGATATCACCTTTTACTATATTAACACGCTCCTCAAGACCGTTTAATGCAACGCTCCTGGCAGCCATGTCTGCACTTTCTTCCTGGATCTCAAGTCCTACCAGCTCCGAAGCCTCTGTCTTAGCGGAAAGCAGCAGGAGAAGGATGCCTGTACCCGTACCCATATCCAGAAGACGCGCGCCCTTCTTCACCTTCACAAAGCCCGATAAGACCACAGCATCCATGCCGAAGCAGAAACGCTCCGTATCCTGCAGGATCTTTAATCCCGAAAGCTGCAGATCATCCAGTCTCTCCATGGCTTAATCTTCCGGCTTTTCCAGCTTCTTTAATTCCTGCAGCTCTTCTTTGGAGAGCTTCTCCTGGTTACGGTTGTCTTTCTTATTATTGTTATTGTGGGAGCGCTTTGTGAATTTAAGCTCTTCCACATGGAATTCTTCCATCTCTTTCTCGTCGTTCACATCAACGATGACCTGGACCTTCTGGCGCAGTACATCCACGCTCTGAACGGTACCGTTGGTACCGTAGGGAGTGAGCACCTCATCGCCGATACGCGGCAGACGTCTGTTTAAATAGGAATAGGTATCGGCCTCATACTGAAGGCAGCACATAAGCCTGCCACACATGCCGCTTATCTTACCGGGATTTAAGGAAAGTCCCTGTTCCTTTGCCATCTTGATGGACACGGGAATAAAATCCGACATATAGGAATGACAGCAAAGAACCCTGCCGCAGCTCCCCAGACCGCCCAAAAGCTTGGTGGCGTCACGGACACCTATCTGGCGAAGCTCGATCCTGGTACGGAACTGGCTGGCCAGATCCTTGACCAGTTCACGGAAATCCACGCGTCCGTCAGCGGTAAAGTAAAATACAACCTTGTTACGGTCAAAAGTATACTCCACGTCTATAAGCTTCATATCCAGCCCTCTTGCGCGGATCTTCTCCTTTGCTATGGGGATGGCTGTCTTTTCTTTTTCACGGTTCTCCGCATCTATCGCATCATCTTCCGGCGTAGCCATGCGGATGATAGGCTTTAAGGGCTGTGTAAACTTATCGTCTTCGATCTGTCTGGGACTGCCTACGGCAGTGCCGTATTCCACGCCTCTGGCGGTTTCCACTATCACATGGCTGCCCCTGTTTATCTTATTATCCCCCGGATCAAAAAAGTATACTTTGCCTCCGGTACGGAAACGTATTCCTACAATGGTCTTCATTTAAACTAACTCTCCTGTATCTTTAAGAGCAGCAGTTCCATGGTCATCTCGTAATTAGCCGATGAACGCAGGCGGTCCTTCGCCACCTCAAGGGCGCGTAGCACTTCCTCTATGCCTTCATAATCGCTGTACTGTGCTGCCTTTTTTATATTTGTTATCTCATCCCTGAAGATAAGATGATTCATATCGTGCGTGGCCTTAAACAGCAGTATGTCTCTGTACCACACAGCCATTATATCCAGATAATCATTAATGTCAAAACCGTATTCCCTGATCTGCTTGAGGGCGTCCATTACCTCGGCGGTATCCATCTCCCTGATATTCTTAAGCAGTGAAAGGGCTCCGGTACGTATCTTATCGAAATCCTCGCTGGAAGCCAGAGCCTTTGCCCGGCCGACATTGCCCCTTGCAAAAGCTATGCATATCTCTGCGCGGCTTTCGGGAACATGCAGCGTTCTCATCAGATAATTGCGCATCTCATCATCCTGCACAGGCCGCATCTGCAGTACATTGCAGCGGCTGATGATGGTAGGCAGGAGCGTGCCGGTACTTGTTGTAAGCAGCAGGAATACTACGTATTCGGGCGGCTCCTCCAGCGTGCGAAGCAGCGCATTCTGTGCCTGGGGTGAAAGCTTCTCCGCCTCTTCGATGATATATATCTTGTGCGAACTGCTGTATGGCTTTATCTGTACGGTCTCACCTATACCCTGACGGACATCGTCAACACCTATGGTATTGGGTTTCTCGTGTGTTACATATATAATGTCGGGATGCGACATGACCTTAGCCTGTCTGCAGGAATGACATTCTCCGCAAGCCTCAAGCCCGTTATCCGGATCGTCCGTGGGATTTTCGCAAAGAAGCGCCTGTGCAAAGGTCTTGGCAATGAATTCTTTTCCGCTCCTGTTTTCGCCGCAGATTATATAAGCATGGCTTATCCTGCCGCTCCTTATGGCGCCCTGAAGCTGTTCCTTTATAAGGCTCTGTCCTACTATGTCTGAAAATGCCATACTTTTACCCCCTTAGAAAAGATCAGGTAAACAGATCAAGAAGCAGTCCCCTGATCTCGCCTATCTTTGCCAGAACTTCCATATTGTCTTTTTCTTCCTTGCACAGCTCCTGGGCCAGTGCATCCAGGTTTTCATCCACCAGGCGCACTATGCCGTATACCCTGTGCCTTCCCCTTTTATCCAGAAAATTCTCACGGGAGAATTCATGGGAACGGTTCACAACTTCGTTAAGGAATTCCTTGATAAGGCCGCGGTAACGCTTCATATCCCTGATATCCTTGCGCTTGGAAAGCCGTTCACCCTGCGTGGTGATCTCACTCATCAGACTGGTGAGCTTCTCCTGCAGCTCGGATTCCTGGATATTGCTGGCCAGTATAAACTTGAAAGAATCGTCCCTGGCTTCGACAGGTGCTGCAGCCTCGGTCGGCTGGGCCTGGGTCAGGCGGGCTATACTGATAGGATCCATTCCTTTATCTCCTTAAGGCAGCTGTCCATATCCGTGTTATAAAAGCGTTTGTCTATGCCTGCAGCCTGAAGGTTCTCTTCCGAGAAATCCTCCGAATCCGCCAGAAAGCGGCGGCACATTTCCTTATATTTAGGTTCTTTCTGAAGGCGTTCACGCTCAAGTGCTCGTGAGAGCCTTATTCCGTCTTCTACTTCTATATATATCGGATGTACCGTATCTTTACCGTAATAGGCCCTCAGCTTTGAAAAAGCTTCGGGAGTTGTTATCATCATATAATTAGAGTTCCTGATATCTATGCTCCCGTCATCAGCGGTGAAATAGTACCAGTCACCATGGACTGTATGATAAACCCTGGATTCTATGATGAGCCCTTTTGCCTCAAGAGCTTTCATTCCTGCGATATCGGTGAAATGGTATTCCACGCCTTCTGTTTCCCCGGCCCTGATAGGACGCGTGGTATATGTAACCAGAGGCTTCATATCCAGCTCTTTGCATTCAAAGAGCCTGCGATAGAGGCTGTCCTTGCCGCTGGCGCTTTTTCCCATTAGACAATAAATCCCACCCATAACCTAGTCAGTATAGCACATTTTTATCGAATATACCACCTTAAAATTGGTGTTGACAAACAATAACACTATGAATATACTCTCTTATTAGAAAAGAAGAACTTTTCAATTGCAGAAAAATGCAGGGGAATTGCAGGAG
Source organism: uncultured Lachnospiraceae bacterium (assembly GCA_947169935.1). Lineage (GTDB taxonomy): Bacteria > Bacillota > Clostridia > Lachnospirales > Lachnospiraceae > NK4A136. Next base: position 71 of record CAMVRS010000029.1, on the reverse strand, counting down.
GTTATCATGTTAGAAAAAGTAGCAGAAATGATAAGAGAACAGCTTCATCTTTCAGATGGCATAGATATAAA